>JARHZY010000121.1 GCA_029264655.1 Helicobacter sp.
ATTAAGCAATAAGAATTTTGCACCATGTTGATCTTTAAGTTTATTTAAGAGAAAATGTTCAGATTCTTGTGATAATGTAACAAGTTTAATATTGCCATCTTCAGATTTAAAGACATTTGTAATAACACGCGATAATTTAGAACGCACTTGCTCAACAATAATAGGCACATCATTTTGCACACTCGGAGCAATATCTGTAATTGTTTCAAGAATTGTAAGCATATCTTTAATTGGGATTCCCTCATGCAACAAGGCTTGTAAAACACTGCGGATAACACTTGAGGGCACTTTCTTTGCCTCTTCAATTGCAGCAGGATATTCTTCTTCAAGCCTATCCATAAGCTTTTTAACCTCATCTTTTGTAATAAATTCTTCCGCATATTTTTTCACAAGCTCACTCATATGAGTCGCAATAACAGTTGATGGATCAATTACTGTGTAGCCTTGTATAATTGCATCTTCTTTTAAATTCGCATCAATCCACATTGCATCAAGTCCAAATGCTGGTTCTTTTGTAGGAATCCCATCAATTTCTTTTGCTACCATACCTGTATTCATGGCTAAGAATTTATCTGGCATGACTTCACCACTACCAATTTCTATACCTTTTAAAAAGAATTGGTAGGTAGTAGGTCCTATACCCGGGTCATCTGTCATGCGAATTTGTGGCATAAGAAATCCATAATCTCTTGCTATCTTCTTACGAATCCCACGCACTCTTTCAAGTAAATCGCCGCCTTGATCAACTGCAGCAAGACGGATTAAATGGTAACCTAAATGTAACTCTAAAAACTCTACCTTTAATACTTCATTAATAGCTTTTTCTTCTTCTTTCTTAATTTCTTCTTGTGTTTTTGGTGGTCGCTTTGGTGCTTGTTCTTGGATTGGCACTTTTGCTCCACTTGCTTCCATAGCTTTCTTTGCAGCTTGTTTCTCTTTTGCTTTTTTACTACCAAAACCACCCACAAGTTGGTTAAATTTTGAAATTATAGAATCTTCATTTTCTCTATTAATAAGCCATGCGGCAAACCAAAAAACTGCACCAACAAAAGCAAGTGGTAGGGTTGGAAAACTTGGAGCAAGTGAGAATATAAAAAGGATAAAGCCCACAATAATTAAGGTTTTTGATTTATCAGTAAGTTGTTTTACAAGATTATTTGCAAAATTTTCTTCTTCACCTTTTGTAGTTCTTGTAGCTACAATACCTGTTGCAGTCGCTACAATTAATGCTGGAATCTGTCCTACCAAACCATCACCAATAGTAAGAATTGTAAAAACTTGTGCGGCTTCTGCCATATTCATATCATGTTGGAATACACCTATACAAAATCCACCTATTATATTAATTATTGTAATAATAATAGCAGCAATGGCATCACCTTTTACAAATTTACTAGCACCATCCATTGCACCATAAAAATCTGCCTCTTGGGCTAGATTCTCTCTCCTTTGTTTTGCTTCTTTTTCATCAATAAGCCCCGCATTCATATCTGCATCAATTGCCATTTGCTTACCGGGCATCGCATCAAGTGCAAATCTTGCACGCACTTCTGTTACACGCGTAGAACCATTTGTAATAACAAGTAAATTGACAATAATAAGAATCACAAAAATAATGATACCAATAGTATAATTCCCGCTTGCCACAAACTCACCAAATGCCTCTACAATGCGACTAACATGGGCAGCCCCACTACTCCCTTCACTAAGAATCATACGCGTAGTAGCAACATTTAATGCAAGCCTATAAGCAGTTACAAAAAGCAATAATGTTGGAAAAGTAGAAAAATCCATAGGCTTATTTATATACAGGGCTATTAATATAATGAGTATTGATAACGCTATTGAAATGGTTAAAAGTAAATCAAGTATAGGTGCAGGTAGTGGCACAATAATTACTGCTAAAATCATCACCACAAAAATAACAACACCCAAATCTTTTGATTTCCCAATCAATTTAAGAAAGGGGAATGCTCTTTGGAGAATACCACCATTTTGTTCTTTATTTGCCATAATAATTTTTTACCTTAAAAGATTTATAAAAAATTCAATTTTTAAAAATAATTGCATATTTTACCAAAAATATTAAAAAAATATGTTAAAATCCACTTTTTAATTTTATTTTACCTTTTATGGAGGTCATTATGGCTACTGAATTGGCAAATAAGCAAGAGATTATCTCACAATTTGCTAGAGATTCTAAGGACACAGGCTCAAGTGAAGTGCAAATTGCACTTTTAACACATAGGATTGCAAATTTAACGCAACACTTAAAAAGCAATCCAAAAGATCATTCAAGTAGATTAGGGCTTTTAAAGCTTGTTGGACAGCGTAAAAGTTTGTTAAAATATTTAAAGAAAACAAAATATGAAACCTATATAAAAACTATTAGGGCTTTAAATATTAAAGATAAAGTGTAATATTACTGCTATCTTTACGCTAAAATTTACTTCATGTTTGGAACAGATTAAGCTTATATTTTCTCATAGTATTATAAGCTTTTTCTTTATAGAATCCTAAAAACACTATACAAAATATTTATAAACATCCGCAATAATAGGAATTTTATTCTTTTTTACTTGGTTTAATAGAATGTGTTACAATCAATGATTTTATTTCATGTATTTTAAGGAAGCAACATGGCAGAAAAAAACAACGCAATGCAAACGTTAAATTTACGCAAAGACTTTCAACTTGTTTATAAACGTTTTGGACCTTATGTAAAACAACACCAATGGCATTACTTTATGGTTATTATAGGTATGGTTCTTGCCGCATTAGGTTCTGGGGGTAGTGCCTATGTCATACGACCACTCATTGACAATGTTTTTAAAGATAAGAATGAAATCATGTTGTATGTTGTGCCATTAGCACTAATTGGTATCTTTTCTATCAAAGGGCTTGGAGTCTATATACAAGGTTATTATCTTTCTTATATCAATGCAAATGTTGAAAACTTAGTCCGACAAGAGGTGATAAAAAAAATATTAACATTTGAACTTGATTTTTTTAATCGTATGCGTAGCGGTGAAATTTTAGCACGTATTGGTGATATTACAACGGTTTCATATTTTGCAACAAGCTATCTCATTAATTTTCTAAGCACTATTTTAACTATTGTTGCCTATAGTGTTGTTATTGTTTTTAATGGGTCATTTTTAGCATTACTTGCTCTCACAATTATGCCACTTTCTATTATTCCTATACGCTTTATTGCAAAAAAATTGCGTTCATTAGCTAATCAAAGCTTCCAAACAAGTGTTGATATGAATTCAAGAGTATTTGAAGTAATCAATAATATTGAAATTATTAAGGCAAGCAATGGAGAAAAACTTGAATTTAATCAATATAAAAATTATAGTAATGAAATGTTTCGTTTAGGACGAAAATCAACAAGAGTTGGGCTACTCACATCGCCACTTATGGAATTTTTTGGTGCTATAGGTATGGCGATTGTTATTATTATTGGGGGTTTAGAAGTATTGAGGGATAATATGAGTGCAGGGCAATTTTTCTCACTCATGGCTGCCATGTTTTTGCTTTATAAACCATTAAAAAGTTTAAATGGTAGCTTTGCGGGCGTGCAACCAGCCCTTGTAGCCAATGAACGTCTTTCAGATATTCTTGATAGAGAACCAAAGATTATAGATGGCACAGAAATCCTTACATCTCCAATCCACTCTATTGAAGCACAAAATATCACATTGTGCTATGATGATTTTACAGCAATCAACAATCTTTCTTTGCGTTTTGAACGCAATACAACAACAGCTATTATTGGCAAAAGTGGGAGTGGAAAAAGCTCATTTATGAATCTATTGCTAAGACTTTATGAACCAAATGAGGGTAAGATTTTTATTAATAATCATGATTTAAAGAATCTTTCCCAAGAAAGTTTGCGTAAAAATATTTCTATTGTTACACAACGTATTTTTATCTTTCATGGAAGTATTGCAAGTAATGTTGCCTATGGCATGGATATGGATGAGGTGCGTGTTATTGAAGCATTGAAAAAAGCACAAGCATATGAATTTGTATGTAATCTTGAAGATGGCATCCATACAATTCTTGATGAATTTGGCACAAATCTTAGCGGTGGACAAAGACAACGGATAGCCATTGCACGAGCAATTTATAAAAATCCTGATATTTTAATACTTGATGAAGCCACAAGTGCACTTGATGAACAAACAGAAGAAGCAATCAAAGATGCACTTGCTACTCTACAAAAAGATAAGATTCTCATTGTTGTAGCACATAGACCAAGCACAATTGAACTTGCCCAAAGAGTCGTGCAAATGAATGAAGGTAAAATCCTTCATGTTTGGACACAACAAGAATACCAAGAAGAACGTAAGAGAGGCTCTGTAAAAGATGAAGATTTGGTATGATGAAACACTTAAGCCTTGAGATAAATATGTTTCTTTTATCACTGATTCTAAAGTAGAGCTTATAGAATACAGAAGTATTGAGTTTGATGGGGATAGGGATAGATATAGCGATACTTTTCAAAGAATGCTTAATGATGAGAGTAAAGCCCTTTATGTTCTCATTAATCGTGCTAGAATGATTAAGCAAAAAAGATGAGTTTTTATTGAATAAAGCATTTAACATAAATACCCAATGCCTTGCAAACCCAATAAACAGCACATTAACTTTTTCTCTCCTTGCATTTGCAAACTTACTAAAAAGCCTACAACAAACAAAGGTAATATAATAGAATCTAACACACAGAAATATAGAATCTCAATAATTTTTAAGTATGCAAATAAATGATTTTTGCACCTAATCCACCCATATTTGGTGGGGCTTGGATATAGCCTCGTATATAATCACAAGTATTTAGGAATTGCTCTATCGTTCTTTTTAGAATACCATTGCCCATGCCATGCACAACAAGCACTTCATGCAATCTCGCCATAATTGCATGGTTTAAAAAATCTTCAAGTGTCTCTAATGCTTCTTCCCTTGTATAACCATGTAAATCAAGCATTGTTTTTGCTTTAATATCTGCTTGCAACTCATAAGTGCGTCTAGCAAATACCCCTTTTGTTGCATTTATGGTATGCAACTCCATAGCAGATACACCTTTGAGACGCACGCCATTTTGCAACTCTATTGTATAAAAATGTTTATGGCATTCAAGGATTCTTGCTGGCTTATTTTGGTATTGCACTAAATCCCCACTTTTATAATGCTGTGTAGATTCTATACGGATTTTTGGGCTTTTCTCTTCATTTTTATGTGCTTTATTCAATAATTTATGGATATTTTTTACAATCTCTTGTGTGCCTTGTAGCTCCTGTCCCTCTAACTTTTTGGTATGAATTGATTGTTTTGCTAGCATTTTGATTTCTTTAATAGCCTCATTATAATGACGTTTTAAGGCAAGACTTTGTTGTTCAAAGGCTTCTTTTAATTGTCTTTTTGTAGAATCAAGCTCTTCTATCTTTTTATTTTGCTCTTGTAAAAGGGCTTGCAATTTTAATGAATCTTGCTTATTACGCGTAATTTGCATATTTGATTCTTCAATAAGACGCTCTAATTTATTTGCCTCATCACCATGCACACGTTTTGCCTCATCTATAAGATTCTGTGGGATTCCATACTGCCTTGCACATTCCATTGCATAACTTTTGCCAATACCTTCTACAAACTGAAAAGTTGGGCATGCATGCTCATAATCATAAAGTGCTGCAAGTAATTTTGTATGCACATTATCTGCCATAAGTGCTGCTAAATGCTTATGATGTGTTGTAACAATAATTTTTACTCCATTTTGTAAGAGCTTTTCTAAAAGCACTTTGTAGAGACTTGCTGCTTCACTAGAATCTGTGCCAATCTCAATCTCATCAATACCAAGTATTAAATCTTTTTGTTCTAAAAATACACTAAATTCTTGAATGCGTCCTGAAAAAGTAGAAATATCATTATGAGAATCTTGGGGATCTTGTGCGATAATATGAATATTTTTACTATATGGTATCCTTGATTTATAAGCATTTATACGCATAGGGATAAAAAGCTTTGCACACCATAATGCACTTAAAATACTTTTTAATAGCATAGTTTTGCCACCTGCATTAACGCCTGTAATCATTAAAAGATTTTTATCCATTTGCACAGAAAATGGTATAGGATTTTTTAGGCTTGGGTGGGCATATTCATGCAATATTATTGGTGCATTTTGTTTATTATCAGGAAATACAAAAGAGAGATTATAATCCCTTGCAAAATGCAAACGTGCTAATGCTCTATCCATAAAATCATACTCTGTATGCACAAAGCGTAAAAAATGGATATGCCGACTTAGAATCTTACTATACTCCCTTGCTAAATAAAGCAATCTCTCTTCTATTTTATCATGCAATATATGTATATGTGTTTCTATATGCTCCAAACTTAAAGGCACAATATAAAAAAAGCCATGTGTTGAGCGTCCAACTACACGTGCATGCAAAACTTTTCCATAACCTGCCCGCACAAGTAAGGTTGGGTTATCATCAAAAAAATGGATTTGTTTATCAACAAGATATTCTTGCAAATTATTTATATGTAATGTATGATAAAGTGCTTCCTGTTTTTCTTTATGTTTCTTTGCAAGTGCTTTATAAAGAGAATCTAGCTCATTATCAGCATGTTCCTTTAAGTAATTATGAGTGTATGGTGGTGTATTATGGATAGTATCAAATCTAAAAATTGTAAGCAAAGCAATAATTTCATCTGGAAAAATAAATTTTTGTAAATAAGTGCGGAGATAATCATGTTGTATATCGTCTCGCTTCGCACAATCATAAAAAAACTTTACCATTTGCAAACATTGAAAAATATCATAAAGACGTAAATACCCATGTTTTGCAAGACTTAGAATCTCATTATCAAGCAAATACACTTTTGGGAGTTGCAATGATTCAATATTGCTATATGTATCAAGAGATTCTATCAAAGCACGCAATTTATCATGTGATGGGATATGTAATATATGTGCTAACTTCCTATCATGGCAAAAAAGCATATCATCTGTATTTGCCTGTTTAAGTGTATCTTGGCTATACATGTTATGTGTATCTATCTGCCGTGCAAAATAAGTGCTGAATGTTTGTAAAAAATCTTGCAAACCAAGTTTTACAAAAGTTTGTTTATGGAGGGTAAGCAAACTAGAATCTGCCATGCCTTGTAGATTTTGTATAGCAGATTTAGTAAGTGGCTTTTGCTTATGTATTATCTGTTTTTTCTTTTTACCCATATCATGCCCTATTTATAGCCTTATTAATCATTAATAAAATCTACATCATGTGTTGTTACATGCTGTGTGCATGTCATGAGTGGCACACTCACACCTTTCATAGAATCTTTACCTGAAAATACAAGCAGATCTTTAAAATATACAAAGGTGGTTTTATGCACATGCACTTCTGTGTTGTTATGCACACATACCAATGTCTCATCGTTATGAAAAGCAGTTTGAAATTCTGTAATTTTTGCTTGTATTGTGCTTTGTTTATAAGTGTGTGTAATAACACCATATCCACATAAAAACACGATTGCAACAAGGCTATATTTAATACTTTTTCTACGAAGTTCCAACCGATATAATACCGCACAAAAAAGTCCAAAACCAAACAATACACTGCAAACAATTACAATAAAATCAAATGTATTTTGCACACAATCCCCTAAACTACATACATATGCTATCAACCAATCATTATAACATGAAAAATAAAAGATATATGCA
>JARHZY010000114.1 GCA_029264655.1 Helicobacter sp.
TTAACGCAACATTTCATCAACCGTTTCAGAAAGCTTACGTGCTTTGTCGGCATCAATATTTAACACTTGAGCACCACCTTTTAATGCTTGTTCATACATATCTTTATCCATACTCACAAGCACATAAAGTGTGGGTGGCGTTGTTGTTTTATCTGTCCATCGCACAATCATTTCTGATTTTTGCAATGTTGCTTCTACTTTTTGTTTTGCTGCTTGCAAACTATTTTCTGATATTTTTAAACCATCA
Source organism: Helicobacter sp. (assembly GCA_029264655.1). Taxonomy (GTDB): domain Bacteria; phylum Campylobacterota; class Campylobacteria; order Campylobacterales; family Helicobacteraceae; genus Helicobacter_A. The sequence goes on from JARHZY010000114.1 coordinate 248, forward strand.
CTTTGTGCCATATCTTTAATTGCTTGTTCTAGTTTTGTGCTAATTGTTTGTGCAATTTGAATGCGAGCTTGCATAGTTGCTTGATTAGTTGCATAATTAAGATTGCCATCTAAAAGCTTTGCAGAACCAACAGCAACTACAGGTGATTTTGCATAATCTTTAGCTGCTTGCACATTATTAACCCATGCTGGCTCATCTTTGTTTGTTGTTATATTCTCGCTCTTATTACCACCGCAAGATGCTAAAAATACAGATAAAGCAAGCACACATGCACCTTTTCCTACTAATGCTATTACATTTGTTTTCATAAAAAACTCCTTACAAAAAATTAGCATTATTCTACAATAAAAATGATAAAATAACAACTATATTTTATAAAATACATACTGATAGGGAATATAAATAATTATGGAAAAACATACTTTACTCATAAAATGTCAGGATACAAAAGGCTTAGTGTTTAAAATTAGCTCCATTCTTTTACTACATAACCTTAATATAGAGCAAAATAATGAATTTGTTGATAAAACGCATAATACTTTTTTTATGCGAACAGAGATTAGCGGTGCATTGGAACATGAAAAGTTGCTTGCAGAAATACATGCAACATTGCAACATGAATCAGAAATCACTCTTTATTCCCAAAAGAAAAAATCAATTGTCATTTTTGCAACGAAAGAAAATCATTGTTTAGGTGATTTGCTTATACGTCATAATAGTGGCGATTTAAATGCAAATATTTTAGCTGTTATCAGCAATCATGCAGTATTACAGAATCTTGTAGAAAAATTTGAGATTCCATACCATTATATAGAATCAGATAATATAACACGCGAAGAACATGAAGCTAAGATTATTGCACTTTGCCAATCTTTAAACCCTGATTTTTTAGTTTTAGCAAAATATATGCGTATTTTATCTCCGCATTTTGTGCAAAACTTTCATAATAAAATTATCAATATCCACCATTCATTTTTACCAGCTTTTATTGGTGCAAATCCTTATAAACAAGCTTATGAACGAGGGGTAAAAATTATAGGGGCAACAGCCCATTTTGTCAATGATAATCTCGATGAGGGTCCAATTATATCCCAAGATATTATACAAATTGATCATAGTTACACATGGCAGGATATGCAAAAAGCAGGACGAGATGTAGAAAAAGTAGTATTAGCACGTGCACTAAAGCTTGCCATAGAAAATAGAATCTTTTTGCATAATAACCGCACTATTATTTTTTAAAAGAATGTTTAGAGGGGTTGTTTTTAGATATCACTCACTATTATATAGCCCTATATTTTAATTGCATAATTCTTGTAGCACAAAAATCAGTGTTTTGTCCGTAATTTAGAAAAACGTATAATTTTTCCAAAAGGCGTAGTTTCTTCAAAATTACTAAAACTAAAGCGAAATGTTGCAGCATTTTCAAACATTGCAATAAGAATAACAAAAGTAATGAAACTACTACCCCCATAACTAAATAATGGCAATGGGATACCAACTACAGGGGCTAGCTCAATAGTCATTGCAATATTAACAGCGGTATAGACAAAAAAGAGCATGCCAAGACAACTCGCAATTACTTTTAAAAAATAATCTTGTGAATCTAAAAAACAAAAAGAAAGTAAATGCAAAACGATTGATAAATATAAAGCAATTAACACACAAGCCCCAATAAAACCAAAACGTTCTGCAAAATGAGCAAAGATGAAATCGCTTGTTGCTACAGGTAAAAACTTTAAATTGGCTTGCGTTGCATCTTCATAGCTTCTGCCTGTTATACCGCCACTACCCACAGCAATAAGACTTTGTTGCACTTGCGAGCTTGTATTACCGCTTATGAGTTTCATAATTCTTTCAACCTGATAAGGCTTTAAGACAAATTTAAATGCAATAGGAGAAAAAAGTAATCCAACAATCATGCAAGTAATCCATATTTTTTTATGCACACCAATAATAAACAGCATACCATAACCCATAACAAGCACAATAATTGCACTTCCTAAATCTGGTTCAATAAGTATTAATAAAAAAGGAATAAGAATAAATATGCTAATCCTTAAAAATTCAATCCAACCATATCCTTCGGGTGGTGGTGGTCTTTTTTGCACATAATGTGCAAGGAATAAAACAACTGCGATTTTCACAGGTTCACTTGGTTGCAATGAAAATCCGCCAATGTTTATCCAACGTTGTGCTCCAAGCATTTTTGTCCCTATTATCTCTACAGCGATTAAAAGAAAAATACAAATCCCATAAAATACAGCAACACCTTTATAAAGATACCGAAAGGGAATAAAAAAAATAAATAAAAAGATAAATACTCCTAAAAAAGCATAGCTTGCTTGCCGTATTAAAAGTGTTTGTGAAGTTTCATTTAGCAGATATAAGCTTGTGCAAATTAATGGTAAAATCAATAAAATTAAGACATAATCAAAATGTGTTGTAATGCGTGAGCCAAATAACAAAGTTTTCCCTTCTATAGAATCTTTTTTTGTATTATAATAAAAAAAATATGATTTTATTTGCACTCATTTGAAATATATGCTAAAATTGTAGGCTAATTTCTATAAACAAGATAATTAAGGGTATCTATGGCTGCTACCACAACAAAGAAAACAACTGCAAAAAAAAGTACAACAAGAACAAAAACAAGTGCCCAAAATATACCAAATGCAAAGAATCTTATTATTGTAGAATCACCGGCAAAAGCCCGCACAATCAAAAACTTTCTCGGTAAAGATTATGAGGTTATTGCGTCAAAAGGGCATATTCGTGATTTACCACAAAATCGCTTTGGGATAACAATTAAGGATGGACATTTTATACCAACCTATGATATTTCAAAGGACCATGCAGCTTTGGTAAAAGAGATAGAAGAGCTTCATAAGCGTGCCAAAGTAACTTATATTGCAACAGATGAAGATAGAGAGGGTGAAGCTATCGGATACCATATTGTTGCTGCATTAAAAGGCGATGTTACACAATTTCCTCGCATCGTTTTTCATGAAATTACTAAATCAGCCATTACACATTCACTACAGAATCCGCGTCTTATCGATATGAATCGCGTTAATGCACAGCAAGCAAGACGGCTTTTGGATCGTATAGTTGGTTTTAAACTTAGTGGTTTATTGTCGCAAAAAATTAGTCGTGGTTTAAGTGCGGGTAGGGTGCAATCAAGTGCATTAAAAATACTTGTTGATAGAGAGCGAGAAATTAAGGCTTTTAATCCACAAGATTATTTTCTCATTGAAGCGCAATATATGCCAAATGCAGATTCCCATACAATAAAAAAAGAACAAGAAGCTTTGATATTTGATTTAGTGCGTTTTAAAGAACAAAAAATTGAGAAACTAAGCTTGCAAGATTCAAACGAGGTGCAACACATACTTGCAGTATTACATAAAGAAACTTTTCATGTAGAATCTATCCAACAAAAAGAACGTATTACAAAAGCCCCACCTCCTTTTATGACTTCAACACTACAACAGGCAAGCTCTAATTTACTTGGTTTTTCTCCAACACGTACAATGAGTATCGCACAAAAACTATATGAGGGTGTCAAAACTCAAGATGGGCTTGCAGGTGTTATTACTTATATGCGAACAGATAGTTTAAATATTGCCACTGAAGCTTTAGAAAATGCACGCACATTTATTCGTATAAATCTTGGTGATGTTTATTTGCCCGATAAAGCAAAAATTTATGTAGCAACGCAAAAAGGTGCACAAGAAGCCCATGAAGCAATACGCCCCACAAATCTTGCTTTTACACCACAGATAGCAGCCAATTATCTCAATAATGATGAGCTAAAGCTTTATACGCTAATTTTTAATCGTTTTATAGCGTCTCAAATGAAAGATGCAATTTTTGAGAGTATCAATGTAAGTGTTGTGGGGCAACAAAGTGAATTTAAAATTGCAGGCAGGAGATTACTTTTTGATGGATTCTATAAGATTTTGGGTAATGCAGATAAAGATAAACTACTCCCTAATTTCCAACAAGGACAGATAATAGCATTTGCAAATATTGCAAGTGTCCAAAAAACAACAGAACCACCACCACATTATTCAGAAGCAGGGCTTATTAAAATGCTTGAAAGCCTTGGCATTGGTCGCCCAAGCACTTATGCTCCAACTATTAGAATCTTAATAGATAGGCAGTATGTAGCCCTAGAGAAAAAGCAACTTGTTGTCCAAGATATTGCATTTAATGTTATTGCTATGCTTGAAGCATATTTTGAAGAAATTGTAGATAGTGGTTTTAGTGCAGCATTAGAATCAAAACTTGATGGCATTGCAGAGCATAAACTTGAATGGCAAAAAGTATTATGGGAATTTTATGAACCTTTTATTGAAAAAATTACACAGGGAAAAACGCAAATAGAATCACAAAAAATTACTAAACCAATAGGTGAGCAATGTCCAGAATGTGGGAGTGATCTTGTTATACGCAATGGACGCTATGGTGAATTTATAGCATGCTCAAATTACCCACAATGCAAATATATAAAAAAAGAGCGACAAGAAATTGAGGAAACAAATGAGATATGTGAAAAATGCGGGCGAGCTATGGTAGTTCGATTGAGTAAAAGAGGTAAATTTCTAGCATGTAGTGGTTATCCAGAATGCAAAAATGCACAACCGCTTGAAAAGCCAAAACAACTTGATATAGCATGCCCAAAATGTGGTGGCACATTGCTTGAACGGCAATCAAAACGTGGAGTTTTTTATGGTTGTGCAAATTACCCAACATGTAAGTTTTTAGTTAATACCAGACCAACTGGTGAAAAATGTCCAAAATGTGGTGGTTTGCTTTGTGAGCATAAGACAAAGCAAAATACAAAAGTATGTGCTGAATGTAAAAATATGATAACTTCTGCTTAAAATGTGTTACAATAGCAAGATTATTTGCATATTTGATTCCATAGAGAATATTAATGTGAAGATTAGGGATAAAAATGGTAATTACAGCAATAAAAAATAAGATAATTTCACATAATAAGCTTAGGATAAAAAAGCAAAAATTTTATGCAGATATGATACGCACAAAGAGAAATCATACAAGACCAATAAATATAAATAGCAAACATATATATATGGTAGGTTTAGATAGAGAGTTGGTAGAATCTGCTAGCATTATAGAGGATATGAAAGTCAATAATATAAATATTTATAATGATGAAGTTAGTCCTTGTGTGATTGGAGCTATAACGCAATATAATAGCATTGTATGTTTAGATACAAAAGCCACGAAACATACAAAGGTGGTGTTGTGATGGTTATTGAATGTGCAGTTATAAACTTAAAATATATGAAAGACTTGAAAATGCAAGTTATCCTTGTAGATTCTAAAATTGTATATAAAGGAGCATAAATATGTTTGACCCTAAAGATTTGCAAAATATGCTTGGTAGTGTGCAAGAGCAGCTTAAAGAAATGGATGCAAAAGCAAAAGAAAAAATTATTGAATCAAAAAGTGGTGGTGGGCTTATTAATGTGCAATTTAATGGTGCTGGTGAGCTTATTGATATAGAAATTGCCGATGAATTATTGCAAGATAAACAAGCATTACAAATCTTGCTTATTAGTGCTATAAATGAAGGTTATAAACAGACGCAAGAATTGCGGCAAGACGATGTGTTCGAGCAAATAAAAAATCTCAACCCCTTTAAATTTTAAGAGGAGTTATGTATGCAAACTGATAAAAATTTACTGCTAGCAAATACAATACATATCTATGATGATACAAAAGATTCTATACAACAAACATATAAAAATACAACTTTTACAAAATGCATTGCATATGCAATATTATTTGCATTAAGCCTATATGGTAATATGCATATAGCAAGTGCAAATGCCCTTGAAAATGAATTTAATAGTCTTGGGAATCCAAAAACACCTTCACAAATACAAACACCAGATGAAAGCATTGTAAATACTAAAGAAGTGCAAGTGCGTCAAAAAAATGGAATCTTAGAAAGTAATGAATTAGAAGTTATTGATTTATATGGTAAAAGTAAAACTGAAGAAAAAATAGACTATACACATTGTGCAAGCTATTATAGGCAAGCAAGTTTAAATCTTGGTAATGGTTTATATGCAATCAAGCTTAAAAGTGGGGCAATAATAGGTTATAGCCCAACGCTTCCAAAATTAAAAAATCTTGTCAAATACGATCCTTTTGTAGGTTTATTCCAAGTGCATGGTAAGGTTGATACGCGTTATGCTTATGAATTATCAGATATTGATGACTATGCTTTGAGCCGTGAGTTAGCAAGCACAGGTATAAAAGGTGCAAAAGCAGGTAGATACCAAGCAAAGCAAACTGGTTTTTTGCAGTATGCACAATTTTCTGTGCCAACCCAACGAAATGGTGTTATTAGTAACATATGCTATAAAATATATGGATTAAGTGTTGGCGGTAATGGTTTTATAGAAAAATCTTATATTGATAGATTTCTTAACCAAAACAGACCATATTATGGTGATATTGGCGTACGTTTTGATGTCGTGAGTGCCGAAAGTGCAACATTTGTTGTGCAGTTTGCAGACCCATTTTTTCCATCAAATCCTTTTAAACGCGGTGATATTTTAATCTCTATTAACGATATTGCACCAAAAGATTGGGGTGAGCTTGAGCTATTGATAGCTAATCTTGCACAGAATGAGCATGTGCAAGTAAAAATCAAACGCGGTGAACAAATAAAAAATGTGCAAGTAAAAGCAGGACGAAGATATGGTGGCATGTTGCTAGCAGATAGTTTTTTAGAACGTTTTCAATTGGGGATTTCTAATGATCTTATTGTGCAAAGAGTGCCAAGTAAAGGACCTTTTTCAAAGCTAAAAAAGGGAGACAAAATTCTTTTTATCAATGATGTTGATATGAGACATTTTAAGCCACGCAATACAGCTGAACGCAATCAATTATTGCGTGAGCTTTTTACAAGAATACAAGGCACTCAAGTTGATTTTCTTGAGCAAAAAATGGCAGATGACGCCCATAAACAAGCATTAAAGCGTAGAAATGCAGATATATTGGAACAATTCCAAAGTAAAGAAGAGACGCAAGAGAGACGCAATGATTTCTACTATAAGATGGCAGAAAATATGGAAAACTTTGTGAGCAGTGATATAGCAATAGGAGCAAATCCTACAAATCAGGGAATACATAAGAATAATAATTTACATTCATTTAGCGGTGATGGCATATTGCGTGATTCTGATACACAAAGTATGCGTACAATTTATGATATATATAGCTTTGGCACAAAAACAACAAAAAAGAATAAAAAAGAACGTATTAAGGAGTATGAAGCACTTGTAGAATATGGAGGGCAAATGACTTTTCTTGTTGATAGACAGGGTTTTCAATTTAGAGTGCCACTTGAATAAGAGATACCCGCAATATTTTAGAGTTTTTGGAGGAATACTTCAGTATGAAAAAGATATATCAAAAACATAAATATCATGCCAAAAAAAAAGAGACTTATAAGCAAGAAAATCTCACAAAAAATACAATTACGCTTGAAGATGTAGAATACAATGAAGCTACAATACAGACGACTTTGGGTTTAGGAGATACACAATCTTTACTCAATCTCTTGCATGAGTTGATTTTGCAAAGTTATAAGATTGAAAAGGAATTTAAAGATTTTAAGGTTTTAATTGAATCTGTTTTAGAAATGATTCCCCAAGCAGTTATTGTATTTAATGAAAATGGTAGTCTATTTTATCAAAATAAAAAAGCAAGCAATCTAAAAGGATTGCTTGATATTGATTTAAATTTCACAACAGAATTTGAAGTAAAAATAGATAACAATGTCTATCTTATGCAAAGCTCCAAGATTTCACATAAACAAATTATAACTGCTACAAATATTACAGAACAAAAACGACAAGAAAGACTTGCAAGTATGGGGCAAGTAAGTGCGCATTTAGCACATGAAATTCGTAATCCAATTGGTTCGCTTTCATTACTTGCTGGTGTATTAAGCAAACGTGTAGATGCACAGAGTATGGAAATCGTAGATGAGATGAAAAAGTCTATTTGGCGTGTTGAACGTATTATTAAAAGCACATTGTTATTTTCAAAGGGTGTGCAAGCAAATAAACAAAAACATGTATTTGCTGATTTTAAACAAAGTTTAGAGCAAGTTATAGGCGAATATGGTTATACAAAAGAAATTGATATTGCTTTTGAAATAACACATGATATACTTTATGTGGATTTTTCACTTTATGAAATTGCTTTACATAATATGCTTTGTAATGCTATTGATGCAATAGAAGAGGGTGAATGCGAACGTGGCGAAATTCGCATTTGTTTCTTTAGAGAGCAAGATATGTTATTATGTCGGATTTATGATAATGGCAAAGATATTGAAGATATTGGCTCACTCTTTGAAGCTTTCAAAACAACAAAGCTTAAGGGGCATGGTTTGGGCTTAGCATTAAGCCAACAAATTGCTTTAGCACATGATGGCGAATTATGTGCAAATGATACAAATGGGAAATTTTTCGAAATACGCATACCAATTTATCAAGATGAATAAATATAGCATTCCATTTTCTCGCTATGAGCTTTATTATTGTATATAAAATTGAAGTTTTATATAAAACTACCCATAATGATTAAAGTTTATATTGCTTACTATGTTGTATATAGTGTTGCTTGATATATAATAAGATAAAATATTATTACATTATTGGTCTATTTAAACGCTGAAATTATTAGCATTTTATTCTATGCTTACTCTTAATTTATAATATTAAAGTTGTGTTATAAAATTTATTATAATATATTCCTAGCTAAGGTTTTAATAAATCTAATATGATAAGATAAAATATGATTTATTTTATTAAAAATTCATTTTTAACGCAAAGCATAAAAGTTCTATGTATTATATAATAAGCATACATTAATCTCTTTTGTAATTTTGTTCAATTTATTTTATCTGTAGATTTAATAATGCTAAAAGTGATTCATTAAGTAATTTAATATGCAAGCTAATGTAAGCATTAAGCACTGCGTGTGAGCGTATTATCAATAAAGTAAAATTATAAGTAAAGTATTGTTTTTAAGATAAATATCAATGTAGAATGTATAGTTTTATTCTATACAATTCATTGATGGGCATAAAAGCTTCTAATGCTTTTTAGTGTTTTAACTGCATATTACTTTTATAAAAATAATAGGTTTGTATATATTTATTTGTATTTGTGTATGAAAGCTGCCATATCTAGGATTCTGTTTGCATAACCACTTTCATTATCATACCATGCCATAATTTTTAGCATATTACCAACTTGCACACTCAAGTCTTTTGCTACAATACTACTATATGTGCTTCCTAAAAAATCACTACTTACACGATATTGCGTATCAAGTGTAAGTATTTGTTGCATGCTACCATGTGCATAAGATTCTAAAAGTGCGTGTATGGAATGTAAATCCGCTGTTTGTTTGAGGTAAAAGTTAAGGTCAGCCATAGATACATCAATAACTGGCACACGCACACTTTGCCCATGTATTTTACCCTCCAATGCTGGCAAAACTCGTTTTAAACCAATAGCTGCTCCTGTGGTAGTTGGGATAATGTTATTTGCTGCTGCCCTTGAACGTCTTTTATCGCTTCTGTGTGCATTGTCAAGGAGGTTTTGATCGTTTGTATAACTATGGATTGTAGTCATTGTTGCACTCACAATCCCATAATGTTTATCTAAAATAGCACAAATAGGTGCAATGCAGTTTGTTGTGCAAGATGCATTTGAAATAATAGATTCCCCATGATAATCTAAATGATTAACACCAAAGACAAAAGTTTTTGTATCATCTTGTGGAGGGGCTGAAATAATAACTTTTTTTGCTCCTTTTTGTAAATGGTGTTTGACAGATTCTGTAGTAAGGAATTGCCCACTTGATTCAATAACAATATCAACTTCACCAAAATGAATATCTTTTGGATTTTGGTAATTGCTTAATTGGATTGTTTGATCGCATAAAGATAATATGCCATCTTGTGCTTTGATATTACCCTGCAATGTTCCATGTGCACTATCAAATTCGATAAGATATGCTAGAATATCCCACTTTGCAATATCATTAAGAGCTTTAATGGTATATCCGCGTTTTATTGCTTGGCGTAAAATCGTGCGTCCCATTCTACCAAGACCATTGATTCCAAGTGTCATATTCCAACCTCAATAGGAGCTAAATTTCTTGAGATTATAGCCTATTTTTTTAGTATTTACAATAAAACATAAGAATGTATAAATACTTTCAGAATCTATAAAGCCTATTTAATATTATTGTATGATAGTTTGGGCTAAAATAGATTATAATGTTTTGGATATTATATCAAATAGAATTATTAATGAAGTTAAAGGTATTAACTATGTGGTAAACAAGTGATTTTTCATTAATATGGGATGGATATAATTTGATAGATACGATGAGCAGAATCGTTGAAGTTAAGTAGGAAGTGTCTATCATGGTAGAACTATATCTTTTAATATAAGCGATATTATGATATAGCATATATAATATTTAAGTTGTATTAAGAAGATAAAATAAATACCATATATAAAGAAAATACACAAGTATATACGAGACAAAGAACATAAAATTTTTATATTCTAGTTAAGAGTAATAAAAAATTATAGTTTTAATTATTTAAAATTAAAAGTTACTAAGAATACATTTTTTATTATAATGCCACACAAATAATGTAATAAGGAGATTCTAATTAAAACATATTACCTCCCCCCAAATTTATATACTCTTTTAGTCTTTGATAAAAAGCATTTTAATGGTAAAATAATCATTGCGGATTATATATATGGACTGCAAGAGATATTACAACATGAGAAAATGGAGTTTTATGATGATCCTAGTGATTTTCAAGGCGGGGATTATTGGGATGAAGATAGTGATTGCGATGAGGATTATACCCTAGATAAATGGGTAGAAGACCAAACAAAAGAACTAAGAGATTTCATTGAAGCTTTAGAAGATTTTGTATGCACAAAACATTAAGGGTGAGTGGCTTAATAAGATAGGTTATCTTAATCTTTATGTGAAGCTGTTGTGAAATAGTTCAAGTTTCAGTATATAGAATCTAATTTTATTTTAGTAGAATTTTTTATTAATATATAGTCAATATAATCTTGGAAGCTATTTTAGATTCTGTGTTTTCATTTCTTATTGGAATCTCACTTTTATTTGCTT
>JARHZY010000011.1 GCA_029264655.1 Helicobacter sp.
ATGGCAATATATTAAATCTATCTAACTTTTAATGAGATAATGCAGTTTGCTTTGGTGGTATAGCAAAAATTTATAGATAAAAGCCCTTTGCATTATCTAAGATACTTAGATTAAGTAAAAAGCTTGCGTGTTGCTAGAGATAATCCATCAGGGTATAGTCTATTTGCTATCTTAAGTATGCAAAGGTATTGGTTATGCTTTGTAGTATCTCTTTTTCATAGTCTTCCATAGTGTTATCTACAAGCATACATGATTCTAAGTCTTTTAATATATCTTTTATAAGAATGATAGCTTCATCTTCATCTAGCACACTCACTATCTCTTTTAGATATTTAATATAGTTGGTTTCATCAAGCTTTATTGCTCTTTTATCTTTTAGCATGGTGTTAAGTAATTCTGTCTTGCCAAATCCTTTTGCTTTTTTGATCATTTTTTCTTGTTGCATTTTTATTTGTTCTTGTGTATTTTTAGGATGGTTTAAAAGCATTTTATACATACCAAACAATACCCTCAATTGTTCATATGCAGTATATCCATTATGTATAGGTATATCACATTTTTGAATATCATCTATTGACTCTCTTATCTCTCCTTGCTCTAATCTTGGAGTGATAAATTCGTTATTAATCTCCATAAGTGCAACACAAGATTTAATAAGATGTGTATTTTGTTCTTTATATTTTTGCTTAAAAGATTCAATGCGTGTGTCAATAATTTTTAAAAACTTATTGCGAATGTATTTTATATCATTTAATTCTAAAAATTCATCGGTGCAACCATACTCTTTGTAGAAGTCGCCTTCTCTTATGTTACGAATATATTCTTGATTTAATATCTTAGAATCAAATAATTTTAAAAATAATTCTTTATCATACTCGCTAGTTTCAGGGATACATTTAAAGAAAGCATAAGCATATTTAATGGCTTCATACTCTTCTTCAACAAATATAAATGGATTTAATGCTCTAGCGGTGTTAATTTGATACCTACCTTCTTGCTTAGTTTCTTTAAAATGCTCTTCTTTTCCCTTTGCTTTTGCAGAACTACTTGCAAGTTTATATGCACCATAGCCAAGTGCAGCTGCACCTACTGCTGCTCCAGCTACAAGTGTTGCAGGTGCAGCCACTACTGCTGTAGCTGTAGTAGCAAATAATCCAAATATACCGCCTGTTGTAGTAGTTACCGTGCTAGCCCCTAAAACTGATGCAGCAACCCCACCAGCTGCTCCAGCAGCACCTGTTGTAGCTACTGCACCAATATACTCACCTGCACCTGTAATAGCTTTTGTGTTGCAAAACAAAACATCACATGCTTTTTTGAAATAATATAAAATTTCATCTTCTTTTGCATTTTGTAAAATATTTATGATTGCATTAATATCATCAGACATTAGCAATGTTTGTAAATTTTTATCCCGTTGTTTATTGTTATTAAAACTACTTAAATCTAAATCACCTGCTTTTACTTCAGCCATGTTATTTCCTTTCTTACATTGTCCCTATGATTTATAGAAACTAATAGATTCTAATAGAACTAAAGCTATTCTCTCACCCTTAAAACTCACTTTTTAATGCTGCAAAAATTTCTTGCAATAGTTTAAAAAATTCTTGTGTAGCATGTGTAGCCCCTACGATAGTCTTCTCAAGGATATTACTAGCTTCTCTGCCACCTTTCTTTACAGAATCAAGATATCCACCAATAGCTGCACCAAGAAATGTTGCTATTAATGATAATATGCTCCCAATTAAAGGCACCATATTGACAAATGAGCCAAGCACAGCACCAACGATAGTCCCTAATACCATGTTTGGATTTTCTTTTATAAACTCAAGAAGCTTTACAAATATTATTCTCCCTACATGAATAATCTCGCCTGCTATAATCTTTGTT
>JARHZY010000153.1 GCA_029264655.1 Helicobacter sp.
TACATTTGAATCTATAGCCCTTTTTATAACACAATCTAAATCATCTATAAATTCATTTGAATCAAGATGGATATGCGTATCAATCATTACTTTCCTTTTGGTATAATAAAGTTTGATTATATCATAAATAAAGAATCTATTTAGCAATCATAAATTACATAGATAACAATATACAAAATCTTTATCAAAATTTTACAAGCAAACACTCACTTTTTTGGTGGGAGATATATTGCATTGCTTTAGGTGAAAAGTAAAAAAGCTAAAGCATTCTATAAAATAATACATTACAATAATCAACGTATTATTAGTGAATTTTGCTATAATACCACTTAGTTGTTTGGGTTGGGAATATTATTAGACTATAGACAAAAGCCCTTTATACTATTCTTTAGGTTGTTTAGATTTAACTAGGAAGTCATGCGTCTTTAGATAGAAGTGATTTACTTTGGCATTATAAAACATATATGATTATCTTAGCATTGTTAAGAAACAATGCTATAATTATACTTTATTTCACAAAAAGAGCGTTTAATGAATAAAAAAAACACAAAAGCACAAGAGAACGATAAACAAGGAAATCTTGATGCAATTACTGCATTTCGAGCATTGGGCTTGAAAGAAAAGGTTTTAAAAGGTATTAAAGAAGCGGGTTTTACAATACCAAGCCCCATTCAAGAGAAAGCTATCCCACCTATACTTGAACGTAGAGATGTTATTGCACAGGCACAAACAGGCACAGGTAAAACTGCTGCATTTGCATTGCCTATTCTCCATAGTTTAAAAAATGATTCTTCAATTGAGGCATTAGTTATTACGCCCACAAGAGAGCTTGCTATGCAAATTAGTGATGAGGTTTTTAAATTAGGGAAGTTTTTAAAAACAAAAACCGTATGTGTATATGGCGGGCAAAGTATAAAAAAGCAACTTGAGCTTATAGAAAAAAAACCACAAGTCCTTATTGCAACACCGGGCAGATTACTCGATCATTTAAAAAATGAGCGGCTAAAAAACTTTTTCCCAAATGTTGTTGTGCTTGATGAAAGCGATGAAATGCTTGATATGGGGTTTATCGATGATATTGAAGAAATATTCCAATATATTCCCAATAATGCACAAACTTTACTCTTTTCAGCAACAATGCCAGCACGTATAAAACAACTAGCAGATAAGATTCTTTATGATCCTGTGCATATTAAGATTCAATCAAGTAGCACAACAAATGCTGATATTGCCCAACGTTATTATATCATTAATGATAATGAACGCAATGAGGCACTAACGCGTCTCATTGATACAGAATCTCCAAGTAAAAGCATTGTTTTTATACGCACAAAAAAAGAAGCTGATGAGGTTAATGATTATTTACAAAATAAGGGCTATAAAAGCACGGCATTGCATGGCGATATGGACCAACGTATGCGTAGGGATTCTGTGCAGGCTTTTAAAGGTAAAGTAGCAGATATTTTAGTGGCTACTGATGTAGCAGCAAGAGGGCTTGATATTCGTAATGTAAGCCATGTATTTAATTACCATATCCCCTTAAATATAGAATCTTATGTTCATAGGATTGGACGCACGGGTAGGGCAGGTAGTAAAGGTGTTGCTATTACACTTGCAACCCCACTTGAATATAAGGATTTAAAAAAGATACAAAATGAAACAAACGCACAATTTGAGCTTTATGAAGTGCCAAGTGTAAGTAGCGATGTAATGAAACACACTATTTTGAATACAAAAGTATCAGATGAGGCAATTAATCTTTATGAAAGTATAAAAGATAAAACAGATTCAGCACAACTTATTTTGCGTCTTTTAAGCTTATATTTACAAGAGCATGTAAAAATTGGATTAACTAAGCAAGAAGTGTTGAAAGTGCAAAAGCAAGAGAGTTTAGAATCTGTAGAGGAAAGCAAAACACAGCGAAGTAAAAAATCTCGGCATGAAAAAGCCACATCACCAAAAGAAAAAGTCGTAAAAACACGCACTAATAAACATAATCAGAAAGCTAACACGCAGAAAAATACCACTAAAAATACACGTTCAAATACCACACAAGATCGCGTTAAAAAACAAAAAATGCAAAGCCAGCAAAAATATTATAAAGGATAATATTTGCGTCTTAATCATTTTATCGCATTGCATAGCAAATATTCGCGAAGAGAAGCAGATAAACTTATCACAGATGGTGTGGTAAAGATTAACCATACTATTGCCACACAGCATAGCATTGTCCCACAAGTAGCCTTGCAAAATCCAAATATTGCTATGAAAGATTTTAAGATATTTATACATGGTAAAATGCTTCATTATGCTAAAAAGAAAGCCTATACAGCAATTGTCTATCATAAACCAAAAGGTGAGCTTGTTAGCAAGAAAGATATATATGGACGCAGGCTTATTTATGATAGTCTTAATAAACGCTATGCACATTTTATGCCTGTTGGACGGCTTGATTTTGCAAGTGAGGGGCTTTTGATTTTAAGTGATGATAAGGCGGTTGTAAGCAAACTTATGCATTCACAACTTGAACGCACCTATATCCTTAAAATAGATTCCCATATTACAAAACCAATGATAAAAGCAATGCAAGAAGGTTTAACTTTGCAAAATGCAAAAGCTGGCGGGCATAAATTAAGTAAAATTACAACAATGGAATTTATGCCAATGGGCTTTGAGATTCTAAAAAATGCGACTATTTCAAAATTAAAAGTTTATATTACTGAAGGTAAAAATAGAGAATTAAGACGTTTTTTTGCACATTTCCATGCAAATGTTTTAGATTTACGTCGAGTTTGTTATGGATTTGTCCATTTAAATGCTCTACCAGTAGGCAAGATGCGTTTTTTTACAAAGCAAGAATATGATGATTTGCATACTTTTATGCATACATAAAATATATATAAATACAAAAATAAATCTTATTTCACAAATAAATAATTTCTATTCTATACCTAAATCATTATCAAGTAAGCCTTATTTAATTGCATAGTAGTTTGTAGTAATATAATAATAGGCAGGGTTTAAGTCCATATAAGTTATTATATTGCTTTAACTAATAAATATTCCATATGATTGAGTATGCTTAATAGTGTGGGCATGGTAGCATATAGTTTTATAGAATCTATTAGAGTAAGTTTTTATAAGATTCCAATAAAGTGTTTATGGTGTTTTATTTAGTTGCCATAAATGGAAGTATGCTATTGCTATGATAGCGACTATAAACAAAAAATCTTAAATATAATTAATATTTTAGAACAAACAAAAGGTGTAAATGTTATGTGTTATTTATGGTTTCATAAGATTGAAATAAATAAGAAATAATATTGTATAGGTAAATACATATAAATTTATACATATAAGTTTAGTATATTGTAATATTTGTAATTGGATTTTAGGGATTTGTAGTTGCATGCTTGTTTAGTTGCTTTATAATATCTAAGATTATAAAAGGATATATGGAATATTTGAGTATTATTTTATATTGTCTTTTTTTGTGTTTAGTTGGCAATATATGTTATACTCATTTTTCTATACTTTATCAAATATATATACTAGAGATTCTATAAATTAACTATTTAAAATCGGGTAATTGTTGCAAACAGGTTAGCTCATTTTGCACGCTTGCTTCAAATTGTTCGCGTTCTTTAATAATATAGGATTCTCCCTTATAAAGGGCAACTTCTGCAGGACGCATACGTGCATTGTAGTTGCTTGCCATACTATACCCATATGCTCCCGCACTTTCAATAAGAAGTAAATCTCCATTTTCACATGGTGGCAGCATAATATCCTTACCCACATAATCCCCACTTTCACAAATTGCCCCAACAACATCACATAAATGCATTGTGTCTTGTGTGGCTTGTCCAAGATATGTAATATGGTGGTATGCATGGTAAAGACTAGGACGTAAAAGATCATTCATAGCACAATCTACAATAACAAAGCGTTTTTTTGCTGTCTTTTTTTCACCAATAACGCGTGTAAGCAATGCACCGCTATTCCCCATAATAAAACGACCGGGCTCACATATGGCGGTGCATTCAAGTGCATCTATCTTGCGGATAATATCATGGATATAATCTTGTATAGCAAATGCATTTTCATTCTTATAGGATATGCCAAATCCTCCACCAATATCAAAAAATTTTAATGGAATCTCTAAGGCTTTAAGACTTTTTGCAAGTGCTAGAATCTTTTGCGTTGATTCTAGGAGTGGTGCTGTATCTAAGATTTGTGAGCCAATATGATAATGTATGCCTACAGGATTTAGAAATTTACTTTTATGTGCGTATATATAAAGTTCTTTAGCACTTGTAATATCTAAGCCAAATTTATTTTCATATAATCCTGTAGAGATATAGGGATGTGTTTTTGCATCTACATCAGGATTAACTCGTATGGAAATACGCGTTTGGTATTGCATAGATTCTGGAGTATGTAATTGTAGTGTATCTGTTTGTGTATCTTGTGGTATATCATGTTGGTTTTTTTGTGCGATTTTATCTCCATAGAGTTCTTGTGTGATTTTTTCAATACGATAAAGCTCCATTGCAGATTCCACATTAATAAATAAGATACCAAGCTTAATTGCTTCACGTATTTCATTATCTTCTTTCCCTACACCACTAAAGATAATTTTATATGGAGGAATACCAGCAAGCATAGCTCGTTTTATTTCATTAAGACTAACGCAATCAGCACCACTGCCAAGCTTTGCTAAAGTTTGCAAAATACTAAGATTTGAGTTTGCTTTTAGTGCATAACATACAAGTGATTTAAATCCACCAAATGAATCTTTTATGGTAAGGTATTGTTGTTGCAATGATTCTATATCGTAGAGATAAAGTGGTGTGCCATATTGTTTTGCAAGCATTGCATAATCACATGTTGCCCTAAAGTGTTTCATTTGTATTTTCCTTATAGTGTATTGTCTGAAAAATAAATAATTCTAGCAAATAAAAAATAATTTACTCTAGAATCCATAAAAAAATATGTTAAAATATGAAATAATATTTTTTAGCAAAAGGGTTAATTTGCATGGAAACAAATGTAATTGTTATTGTTGGAAGCTTTGTTGTCGTTGTTGTCCTTTTTATTTTTGCTCTTTTTAAGTTTGTTTTATCTAATAAACCAAAGGAAAGAGAATTTGATATTGATTTAGTAGGAGGTTTTAGTGTTGAGAGTGTAATGATGGTGCTTGATTCAAGTGCAAGTAGCCTAGAGGATTTGCAAGAAGTTATTGATAAGCTTTTTGTTGAATATGATAAGATGGAGATTAGTAAATTGCAGATTAAAAATATTCTTATTGCACTTTCTCTCCATAAGAATGCCCAAAAAGACATCATTATTGAAACACAAAAACGATTTGAAGAAAAACATCCAGAGCTTGCTATGGAATTTGAACGTTCTGTTAAAAAAGGGCTTGATGCACGCGGTCGTAGATAGTTTTGCTTTATATATATCTTGTAACAAGCCCTTGCTAACATGTGTTTATATATGGGGTTATAGAGTAACAAAATTAAATATTTAATTGGGCTATAACACATAAAATATTACATGGTTATACACTAAAGAACATAAATCTCCCATTATGGCATCTGCGTAAAGAAATCACATCAAATGTAGAATATCAAAAAATTAAAAATGATTTTATTGGCATGG
>JARHZY010000148.1 GCA_029264655.1 Helicobacter sp.
CCGCTTGCACGAATATCATTAGCTGTGCCATAGCTAAATATTTTATTTGGTCCAATACCCATAGGATCAGTTGGTCCATACCACACCATTGGGAATACTAATACAATAGGTCCCATAGGTGATACCCATTCTATCGCAAAACCAGCTGCCCCTCTTGTTAGCAAACTAGAGTTACCATAGATTGTGCCATATTGTTTAAAATTTGCCGCTCCATTTGCACCATGATAGGTTAAGATTCCATAATCTATATAAAATGAGACACGCATTTTTGCATTAGGTATTAAGCCATAGCTTAACTCAAATGAATTTGTAAAGATTCCATCACCACCAACACGCAAACCATCTCTATCAAGTGGTGTAATAGAATAGCTAGAATATCCTCTAATAGTGCCTACACCACCCATATAAAATGTATCATTGAGTGGTAGAAAATGGTTTGTTTTATAACGGAATAAATAACCCCCCTGTGCTTTATATCTTGCTATAAAATCGAGTTTCATATATTTACTTAAATCAAAATAAAATCCTGTTTTGACATAAAGCTTTGTATAATACACATCACCGCCAAGTCCAGCTAGATTTAAAGAGAGTGTTGTAGAGTTACCATTTTTAGGAAAATAGTAGTCATCTGTATTATCAAACACTAAACTAGGCGTAAGTGAGCTTTTAATAGGGGCATTATCCCAACCAGAATAGCTTCTATCCCATAAACCTTGTGTGCGTAATTTCCAAAATTCATTTGCCTTATCGTTTGTGCTACATTGAGAAGGATTTGTTGTGCAATCTTCCGTTTCTCCCGGTTTTTTACCATCCCAATTAGGATTCTTAATTGTATAATCAATATTCCCTGTATCATAATATTTTTGGTATTGTGGTTGTGCCTGTCCTGTGTAGAGATCATAGAATCCAAATGTATCTGTTTTATTAATATCATAGCCTACATTTAACCTTAATGTAGGTGTTAAAAGGCGTCCAATAGTAAATCCACCGCCTACACTTTGTTGTGTATAGACATAATTTAGATAACGGCTATAATAGATATTTAAAGCTAAACTCCATTTAGAATCTAAGATTCTAGGATTGGTAAGACTTAGATTAAATGCTTGTTGTGTTGCGGTAAAAAAATTATTCACCCCTGTATTATAATATGAAAAATCACCCCCAAAACTCACATTAGCATATAAACTTGCACCAAAACCACTACCAAATAAATTTCTCTCATTAACACTAGCATTCACCATCAAACCATAAAAACTACCATAACCAATACCAAAAGTAAGCTCCCCTGTGCGTCCCTCTGTAACATTGACGACTAAATCCATAGAATCTTCACTAATACGCTTTTCATCAATGCGGACATTTTCAAAGTAGCCAATCCTTTTTAGTGCAATTTCACTGCTTTGAATCTTACCAAGTGAATAAATATCACCCGGTGCAATCAAAATTTCACGGCGTATGATTCTATCTCCTGTGCGGGTATTACCTGTAATCAAAACATCATTAATATGCACTTTCTTACCAAAATCAACATAATAAATAACATTAACTTCTTTTTTTTCTGCATCTTTTTTTAAATCTGGATTTACTGCGACATAGGCATAACCTAGATCTGCAACTTTTAGTTTGATTGATTGTGTATCATCTCTCACATCTTGTATATTAAATACTTCATCAATTTTTATTTTCAAATCTTTTTTTAATTCATCTTCATTAATTTCTGCTTTATGTTCATCATCAATTAAAAATTCTATACCGCTTACTTTATATTGCTCCCCTTCACTTACATTATAATATAATTGTGCTTTATGGTTTGTCATATTTACAGAAAGCAATGGATTAGAAACATGGGCATCTAAAAAGCCATTACGCATATAAGAATCTTGTATGCGTAATGGATCAAGCTCAATTTCATTTAACATTAATTTACCCGCATTTAATCCGGGTAGCCACCCCATAAAATCTCTTTGCTTATTAGCACTTAAAGATTCTAATTTGCGTTTTGCTAACTTTGTCGCCCCTTCATAATAACTTTTTTCAATAATGATAGAATCACCGCGATTGACATTTAATACAATAGCAACTGCTTTACCATCGCTAAGCTGTTTTATTTCAGGCTCAATCACGCTTCCATAATAGCCTTTGTATTCCAACATTTGCTTTAATGTTTCAAGTGCTTTTTCTAGCTTTATATCATCATAGGTATCTCCTTTTTTTATACCTATTTGCCCATAAATAGTATCTTTTTCACTTTGTGTGCCATAGCCTTTTAACTCAATACTTGCAACTGCAGGTTTTTCTTTTACATAAAAATTTAATACTCCGTTATCAAATGTAGCATATATATCACTAAAATATCCCTGTTTATAAAGTGCTAAAATCGCAGTATCAATTTTGCCATAATCAAGCTTTTCACCCTTTTTTATATCAATAATATCTTTTGCTAAAGATTCTGACATATAAGTAAGATTATTAACTTTTATGGATTGCACAACATCTGCAAATGCAATACCCATCATACAAAAAATAAGCAATAAAAATCGCATAATACTCCATATTGATTAATCTATTAAGTATAAAAGCTGTAATTATATCGCATTAAGAATAATATCAAAGCTTATTTTTGTAGAGTCTTAAAGAATTTAATACGACACAAAGTGAGCTTACACTCATAAATGCTGCTGCAAATAATGGGATAACCAAACCTAAAGTAGCAAGTGGGATAGCACATATATTATAAAGCAAACTTATAAAAAGATTTTCATGAATAATACGCAATGTTTTATGTGCAATGCGGAAAGATTTAGCAAGGCTTTTTAAGCTATCATCAAGTATGACAATATCACTATATTGTAAAGCTATCTCACTACCACTACCCATAGCAATGCCAACTTGTGCGTATTTAAGAGATAAAGAATCATTTAAACCATCACCTATCATAACAACTTTTTTACCCTCTTTGACTAAACCTTGTATATATTCTGCTTTTTGTAATGGTGTCTTTGAAAAATAGTAATTTGTTATGCCTAGCTTCTTTGCTACATCTTTTACAACGCTTTCTCTATCACCACTAAGCATAACTATTTCTTTTTTGTAATCTTTTAACATTGAAATAAGATTTTTTGCATAATCTTTTATGGAATCTTGTAGATAAAAGATATATGCTAATTTATAGGTATCTTGTGTTGCATTCATATCTTTATAAGCTATGTAAAATTGTATATATGAATCTTTGTTTTGCATACCATCTTGCATAATATTACATTCAAAAGCAACATTATTCTCTTGCATAAGAGATTCGCTCCCGCCAATAATCTCAAGATTATCAACATATGTTTTAAACCCCTTACCAGATATTAATTCAAAATTAATATCCCCCCTTTTTTCTTTATATATATTGTTTGTGTAATTTTTATCTAAAAATTGTGATATAGCAATTGATATTTTATGTGTATTGTGTTTTAGAATCTGTTGCAATAACAATATATCATAATCACAAAAAATAGATTCTATATTTTGATTTTCTTTGTTATCAAAATATATTTTAATATCTCTTTTGTTTATATCATGAGAATGAAAAGGAATAAATTTTTGTATTGCTATTACACTCATATTGCCTTGTGTTAATGTCCCTGTTTTATCAAATACAATATGGCTTGACTTCGCTAAAGATTCTAAAAAATCAGCCTTTGTATAAATAATATGATTTTTAAATCCAACATTTAATCCAACTACACTCGCAATTGGTGTTGCAATGGCAAGGGCACAAGGACATGCTATAACAATAACAGAAACAGCAATAAGCAATGAATACTCAAAACCACTAGCAAGAATAAGATAATAATAGCAAAAACTAAGCATAGCAATAAGTAGCACAATTTTGCTAAATTTACCTGCAATTTGAAACGCAGTCGTTGCAATTTTTGGTGTTGAAAACTCACTCTCACCTAAAAGCTTTGCTAACTTACTAATGCTTGAATCTTGGAATATTTTCTTTACTTCATATATCAAAGGTTTTTCTAACGCAAGGCTACCTGCCATAATTTCATCATGAAAATGCTTTGTAATACTAAGACTCTCCCCACTAATATTTGCATAATCTAATACTCCAAACTCACTACATAAGATTCCATCACAAGCAATCATTTCGCCGGGTAAAACAAGCAATCTATCACCTACTTTAATATCATATACAGATATAATATCACCATTTTCTAATCTTGCCTCAAGTGGCAATATAGCATTAAGCTTTAAAAGATTATCATTAGCAAATTTTTGGCTTAAAGATTCTAAAAATTTTGCACTTAAAACAAATAATATAATCATACAAACAGATTCAAAATAAGTATGCCCGTTACTACTAAGCCACGCATAGATAGAATAGCAATACACAAGGCTTGAGCCTGTTATAACTAGCATTTCCATTCCAACTACGCCATTTTTTAATCCTTTATATGCTTTCACATAAAAATCACTAGCACAAAAGAATAATATGGGCGTTGTAAGTATAAAACTTGCAAGATTTAATATACTAACAGATATAGAATCAATCCCCATAAAAAACCCACTATACTGCCCTACATTCACCCACATAACATTCATAGTGCAAAATATCGCAACAACAAGTTTTATATAATAGATTCTATTTCGCTTTGTATCTTTACTTTCTTTATCTTTTGGATCATAAACAATTGCTTTATATCCTATTCTCTCAATATGATTATAAATTTCTTTAAATGTTACTACACTATCATCAAATATTATTTTTGCCTTATGTGTTGTATAATTAATCTTTATGTCTTGCACACCCTTTATCTTAGATAATATTTGTTCGTTTAGCCATATGCAAGCAGCACATACAACCCCCTCAATAATAAAATGCACTTCTTTATATCCATCAATATCTCTAAGATACTTTTGCTTAAAATTTATAGAATCAAAATTAATATGAGCTTGTTTTGAATCTTGTATTGCCTTTGTCTGCAATGTATTATCACCAAGTTTTGTATAAAAAGATTCTAAATTACATTCTTTTAAAAGCGTATATGCTAACTCACAACCATTGCAACAAAAATAAAGAGTTTCATTTGTATCTAAATCTTGCACTTTTTTTAATACATTTTTAGAATATTCTTGTTTGCAATGAG
>JARHZY010000065.1 GCA_029264655.1 Helicobacter sp.
TAACTAGAATCCTAAAGTTAAGCTATAATAGACAAAGATTCTAAGTAAAGGGCTTATTATGTTAAATTTTAAACAAATAATAGTAGGCTTTATAATATGTGGCTTTGTAGCATGCACAGATAATGCAAAACAAGTAAATACTAACAAAGCAAACATTGTATCTTATCTTGTTTGTTTTACGCTCTTTTGGGTTGCTTGTATTGTGTGCTTTATATTTTTGCCAATGCCACTATGCCAAGTAAAGCAAAAGCTTACTACTATTTTTTTAACATTTAGACGCAACACAACAATCCCTTAATAGAATTTTTGTTATAGGTTCTATATAAGAAGTATAAACCAAATAGGGCTCACAGGCTTAACCTCGCAAAATTGCACATTAATATTTCAAAGCTTTAGCCTGCTTTCTTTTATGCCAACATACATTATATCATATCATAACTTGCAATATGAAACACAAAATATCTTTTATCTGCATAGAATCTATATAAAGTGTAAAACATTGCACTATGGCAACCAATAGATAACGAGATTGATTTTTTAGATTCCATTATATTTATGATAATAAAATGCAATGTATAAAACCACTAGCTAAATATTATAAACAGGTGCATGGTGGAGCAAAGAATAGCTAAGTGTTAAAACTTCTTCGGGCGTAATAAGCCGCATGCAATCATGGTGTTGTAGAGGACATTTTTTTTGTTTGCATGGCACACATGTTAATTCTTTTTGGATTGCAATCGTATTATCTGTCATATAGTATGCACCATCTTTTTGCGTTGGTAGATTACTCCATGGGCTACACCATGTAAATGGCATTGGACCAAAAAGAATAATACTTGGGATCTTTAATGCACGTGCAATATGTGTTATACCACTATCGTTACCAAGATAAAGCACGCATTCATACAGTGAGTTTGCAAGCTCTATTATACTTGTTTTACCGCTTAAATTTTCAATTTGGTGGTGAAGGTGTGCAGGAAGTGCTTTTAAGGCATTTTGTTCGATTTGCATATTGCGTTCGCTTTCGTTTTTAGCTCCATAGATTCTAATAGTATAGCCATTTTGCACAAAATTAATAATCACATTTATAAAATATGTTGCTAACCACATTTTAGAATCACCATAACTTGCACTTGTGCTTATTGCAATGATATTTTGTTGCGTTCTTTGTGTGGTTATAGGGAGATAAAGTTGCAATTCTTTTGCTTCCTGAAAAAGTATATTTTGCACGCGGCTTGCAAGTGGATTATAATGTGGTGCTTGCGTGTTTAATGCATAATCTCTAAAAAAGCTATGTGGTAAAAGTGGGAGTAATAAATGGATATAACTTAAAACTTGGTGTGTGCATAATGGCGGACGACCGCTTGCATATTTAACAATATGCGTTAATAGAAACTTACGCCCACCAAAAATATTTTTATCACCATAACCAATACGTTTTTTTACTGCGATTTTTGCTAACAAGAAGGCTGAAAAAAAATTGTTTTGCGTTGTTATTGCATAATCAAGTATTATGTTATTTGCATGGAGATATGCATTTATTTCACCTGCAAGTTGCATTGTAGCTTGTATTCTTTTTATAATACCCCTTGCCTGCTTGCTATTATCAATGAATATTTGCACAATAGAATCATTTGGGGTGAAAACGCTTGTGCTTAGGGCATTACCAACAAGAATGATTTTTACCTGCGGAAAAATGCGTATTAAACATGCTATAGTTGGTGTAAGCATTATGGTATCACCAAGCCAATTTGGGAGTTTTATTAAAACATAATTCATATCTGCCTTTCTATCTATATTCTATATAGCATGAGATAAAGCCCACTTACAAACATATAGTATTTAGCCTTTTAAAGTATATGCATGGCAAAAATAAGTTTGGAATATACTAAAAATTTGGGGTGTGCTTTCTAATAACATATTATCGATTTGCAAATAATCAGAAGATAATGCAATGCTGTGTTGTTGTGTGTTTTTTATCGAAAATGTTATCACTATAAGCACACCTACTAACTCACCTTGTTGTGTGAGTAAAAATTGCTTTTGCATAGTAGCATTAGCAGGCTTTAATATTAAGTTACGCAATCGTAAAAGATTATCTTGATATTGAGATGTTGTCAATTGTAGTTGCACGCCAAGTTGTTGCACCTCTTTTGCATTGAGTTTGCTTTGTAGGGCTATTTTTTCAGGAATACATGCAGAGCTTAAAAGCATTCTATGCCTTATAACATCAGTAATAAGATTTTGCAAGATTGTCGTTGTAGCTACATTCTTTGTGGTGTTATTTTGTGTTGGTGCATTTGGCATATTTATAGTTGGCATTGTAGGTTCTTTTGGTGCTTGTATGCTTGGCATATGTGGCATGCTTGCATTTGGAATTGTAATTTGTGGGATTTTTGGAATCTCTGCAAAAAGTATATGTAATATTAGTGTGTAAAAACAAATAATATATTTTATCATTTTATTCCTTCAAATATATAATGGTAGTATTGTATTCTATTATGCTACTTTAATATGGGCATGCTCAAGAATCTTTATAATCACATCAAAAAATGTTGAATCAATAGCGGTTAAGCTTTCAAGCTCATAAAGTGATAAAACTAGATTCTTGTCGCCTTCAATCACTAAGGAAAAGCTTTGGTTTGGCTTTGTAGCCATTGCAATAAATTTATGGAGAGCTTTAGTTAATATTTGTTGTTTTCTTTGTGGCATATGTGCTTGCTGGTTTAATGTATTAAGCATATTGTATGATTTTTGTAAAAACTGCATATAGTCTTTTGTGAGTGTAGAATCTTGTATAGTGCGATAATCTCTATCATTTTGAGGTGTCTCTGTGGCAGCTATACGTTGTTCTCGTCTATACAAATCAAATAAAACTTGATTAAGTGTAATGCTTTTTACCCATATTGTTGCATTTTGTATTGCAATTTGATAGTCTTTTTGCCATATTTCATCATTTTGATTTTGGATTGGTTGTTTAAAACGTTCATATTCAGCCATACGTGCTTCAAGTATATCTTTTGCATATTCATACATTGGATGGGAGGTCGTAAAATTTGCGTGTATAACAATATGATAAACATTTGATTGTATCGTGCATTCAATATGTGTTGGTATGCTATTGTGTGTATTTGCTTTGGCGTTACCTTG
This sequence comes from Helicobacter sp., assembly GCA_029264655.1. GTDB lineage: Bacteria > Campylobacterota > Campylobacteria > Campylobacterales > Helicobacteraceae > Helicobacter_A. The sequence continues at coordinate 3,151 of JARHZY010000065.1, forward strand.
TAAAAAGTTTGATTGCTCTGTGCAAAGTATAGATGTAGGCATAAGAGCTGTAAGATTATAGCCTTCAAAATTAAGATTTTGTGTGTATAACTCAAAATAGCGATGTTCTAACAATGTGGTATCCTTCATTTCAAGCACATATTGCATTTTTTTTACAATAATACCCTCTATCCATTCTACATTTTCTATGTTGCATATAATTTTATGCTTCTCGTGTATGCAGGCTATATCTGGTGAGATTTCATATATTTGTGCTTGTGCATATTGGGCAAGTGCAGATTCTGCATATACATGCAAATTACAAAAGACAAATAACAATAAAAGCAAATATTTTAATTTCATGTTATATTACCTTAAAATCAAGCACTAGATTCTATTAAGAAGATATTAAATCTTTGCTTAAAATCTAAATTCAAGCAACCCACCCAATAAAGATGTGATAATTAAGCAGATTTTAGAAACTTTTATCGTTTTACAACATATTGCATGCCGTTTCTTAATAATTTATAGAATCTAAATATCTGCTTATATATAACTTAGCTTCTACTTAGTTGGACATTATCATTTTAATAACTCTTCAAAAAAGGAATACTAGTATTCATATCATATTGCTAGGTTATATAGTATTGAGATTAATAAATCTTAACAATATATTTTATTGCCATTATAAATTTACCATGCAATTATTATTACACTATTATATTCGCTCTAGTCTCTCTGAAAATATTTTTGTATTATATAATTTTTATTGATAATTCGCACTAAAAATTACATTTTTCTATGGATTTTCTTTCTATATATAAGCATAGTTTTGCTTCATTGATTATTATATTGATACTCTATATTATTTATGACTTCTGAATGACATTGTTTCTTTGAAAACTCTCTACAAAGCAAAGTAATTAAGCTATAATGAAAAAATTATTCTGTTTTGCGTGTGCTTAGGTAGAAGATGAGGAGTTATTATGGATATTAATAATATCAACAAGATTGAGAGTGCAACTTCATTTGGGCAGAAAGATATTATTAAGGTTGGCATTGTGCTTGCATTTTTTATTATTATTGCAGGCATTGCTATTGTTTTTGGTTATCCTGTAAGCAGTCCTGTTGTGCTTATTTTTGCTGCAGTTGTAGGTGGCTATATGGCACTCAATATCGGTGCTAATGATGTGGCAAATAATGTTGGTCCCGCAGTTGGCTCACAAGCTATTACACTTGTTGGGGCAATTATCATTGCTGCAATAGCAGAAGCTTTAGGTGCAATCATTGCAGGAAAAGATGTTGTTGATACAATTAAATCTGGAATCATTAATCCCTTAAGCTTACAAGATAGTAAAACCTTTATTTATGTTATGCTTGCGGCACTTACTTCTGGAGCAATTTGGCTACATGTGGCTACTATGCTTGGTGCTCCCGTTTCAACAACACATGCACTTGTTGGTGGTGTGCTTGGTGCTGGTATTATGGCTGGTGGTTTTGGTATAGCAAATTGGGGTGTTATGGGAGAAATTGCATTAAGCTGGATTGTTTCGCCATGTCTTGGTGGTTTAATAGCAATGGTATTCTTGTTTATTATTAAACGTTCTATTACATATCAAGATGATAAAAAAAGTGCAGCAAAACGCGTTGTGCCTTTATTAATCCTTATTATGTCATGGTCCTTTAGTGTTTATTTAGTGCAAAAAACAGGTATGATCAAATTAAGTTTTGGTGCAACTTTACTTGCTGGTTTTGCCATTGCACTTCTTATTTTTTTTATTACGCGTCCATTCATCATAAGGAAAGCAAACATGCTTTCAAACACAAAAGAAGATATTAACCAGCTTTTTACCGTTCCTCTCATTTTTTCTGCTGCTCTTTTGAGTTTTGCACATGGTGCAAATGATGTAGCAAATGCTATTGGACCTTTAGCAGGAATCTATGAAGCAATACGAGAGAATGCAGCAGAAGCATTTGGCGGTAAAGCACAAGTGCCATTTTGGATTATGCTTATTGGTGGTTTAGGTATATCATTGGGATTGGCACTTTATGGACCAAGACTTATACGAACTGTAGGGAGTGAAATTACAGAACTTGATAAAATGCGTGCTTTCTGTGTTGCATTATCTGCTGCTATTACCGTGCTTATTGCTTCACAACTCGGATTACCTGTAAGCTCAACACATATTGCAATTGGAGCAATTTTTGGTGTTGGCTTTTTGCGCGAATATCTTAAAAAACGTTATTATATTATGCAACAAGAGATTATTGAAGCTTATAAGGGAAAAAATGAAGAAATAGTGCAACGATTTTTAACAAAATTTAATCGTGCTAATATAAGACAAAAACAAGAAATGTTACAATCATTAAAAATTAACGCTACAAAAGCAGATAAGAAAAATAGTGATTTACCCATATTAAGGAAAAAAGAGCGTAAAACACTTAAAAAGGCTTATAAGCAAGAGTTAGTCAGACGAAGTGCGATTAATAGAATTGTGGCTTCATGGCTTATTACAGTGCCATTATCTGCTATTTTTGGTGCAGTTATTTATTATTTAATCACCAAGATAGATATACCTATCTGATACACATAAATACAGGCATTTAATTTCTTTTATTAAAATGATACATTGAGTAAGTAACAGAAACTACAAGCCCATTATCTTTCAATAATTGTATATGTGTTTGTATTATTGATTTATTATTTTTAGCTTTTTTCTTATGCTATCAATTATATAACTAGGATATACAATAAAAACCTATAAAGATAAAGGTGCATAGTAAATAGGCTTATATTTTACTTTTCAATTATCTATTGCGAAGACAGACTTTGCATTTAAAAAATATTACTATGGGAATATACTTATATCCTTCATGTAAAATTTCGGCTTTGTGTCATTATGCAATTTTTGGGCTTTAGGATATTATATTTTATTTTACATACAAATATTTTGCATTGTTATAAAGAATAAAATGGCTTGTTTTATATATTTGATAAAATGAAGAAATGAGGCTTATGTATATAAAAACATTATAAGATTACAAAAAACATGAATTAAATAGAAAGCTTTTGTGTATAATTGTCCAATAGAATATAGTAGTAGTATAACATAGGAAAATATATGCTTTTAGCTTATACTACATGATTATTAAACTTACATATTGCATGTTCAATAAAAAATCTTTTTTATAATGCTTTAAGTAACTAATACTTTTTATTTTTACATTAAAATAATAACTTAGGTATTTTATATATTAAGTCAATATTTATTATAGGGGGAACTAAAAACAAAATGCTATTTAGCTCATACACTTTTATATTCATGTTTTTACCATTTGTATTAATAGTATTTATATTACTTCAAAAAGCATCTTTTAAAAATCATTTAATAATAGCAAAGGTATTTCTTATACTAAGTAGTCTATTTTTCTATGCTTATTGGAAACTTGAATATTTACCTATATTGCTTATATCTATTGTGATAAATTATATTATAGCAAGACAAATATTAATAA
>JARHZY010000078.1 GCA_029264655.1 Helicobacter sp.
CTTAAGAAAAAATACAATTCTCACAAAGATAAACTTTTAGAGGATGAGTATTTAAAATGGTGCGAAGAATGGATAAAGGAATGTGTAAGAGTGCTTAAAGATGATGGCTGTCTTTTTTTGCATAATATCCCCAAGTGGCTTACTTTTTATGCGAGTTTTTTAAACGAAATAGCAATTTTTAGGCATTGGATAAGTTGGGAGGCAATGACTGCTCCTATGGGTAAAACACTCCAACCCGCACACTATGGAATCTTATTTTATTCAAAAGGTGATATTAAAGAGCGATTCAAGGAGATTCGCTATCCTCATAAAAGAGATAGAAAAGGCATTTTATTTAAAGATTATGGAGGAAAAAAAGGGTATTTTACATCCATTTGGACCATTATGCTCTGATATCTGGAGTGATATACATAGAATCCGCCATGCTAAAAATAGAGATAAACACCCTTGTCAGTTACCACCACATTTGTTAGAGAGAATTATTTTAATGAGTAGTGAATAGGAACAGGAACGACAGGAATAGCAGCTAAAAAACTAAATAGAAATTTTATAGGTTTTGAAAAAGATAGCGAATATTGCGAAATAGCAGGACAAAAAATAGATTCTATAAACAAGTCTTTGTTCTTACATAAAAATGCATTAAGCAATGTTTCAAGAGCAAATTTTAATATTATAGAAACTGATAAGCTTATAATTGTAGGCAACCCACCTTACAACGATAAAACTTCCATTGTTTAAAGTCATCTTAAAGATAAGCAAAGTATTATGATAGATTCTAAATCTTTTTAAAGTTATAAATTTTGGAGTTTTATTTATGGTAATTTCAAAAGATTCTAATTTTTTTAGAATTATAAAGCCTTAAGCAAATAAAAAATACAAAAAGTCTTTCAATTTCTTACATAACATTAGATTTTATTAGATTCTAAGCCAAAAAACCTTAGTTAGATTCTAGCTTAGAATAAGCCTTAGAGATTTAGGTTAGCAGGCTTTCATACTTGAAGTAAGAGATTCATATAGAAAAAAGTTATACACATAATCTTAATATTTCAATGGGTTATTAATAGGCTTTAATGGAATATGGAATGATGCAAATATTGTAATATTGTTAATAGCAACTTAATATCAAAAAGTTAAAGTCTATATTAAGCTGTATGAATATGGAGTTGTGGCCGGGAGAGAGGGATTCGAACCCCCGGAGGTGTTACCCTCAACGGTTTTCAAGACCGCCGCTTTCGACCACTCAGCCATCTCCCGTGATTATAAATAATACTATAATAATGGAGGCGACACTCGGATTCGAACCGAGGAATCAAAGCTTTGCAGGCTCATGCCTTACCACTTGGCTATGTCGCCATTTGTATAAAGGTGGTGCCCAAGACCGGACTTGAACCGGTACGGACTAGGTCCGAGGGATTTTAAGTCCCTTGTGTCTACCATTTCCACCACCTGGGCATTAATCAATATATAATTGCTATTCAAAATAAATTTATTTGTATAAATACATGGAGCGGGAAACGGGGATCGAACCCGCGGCCCCAACCTTGGCAAGGTTGTGCTCTACCACTGAGCTATTCCCGCAAATAAAAACATAAATTTAATTATAACATAAAAAAGTAATTTTTGCAAAAAATCACATGGTGCGGAAGAGAGGAATCGAACCTCCATGCCTTGCGGCGCTAGATCCTAAGTCTAGTGCGTCTGCCAATTTCGCCACTTCCGCTAAAATGAAGTGTAATTATATCGAAATAAGCTTAATATAAAATTAAATTATGCTTAAAACCAATACAAATAATAGATATGTAATCATGATGATTATTTATTGATGTATGCTAGAATCGTTTTATTAAATCATTGGTTTAAATATTTTACATTGTTTTTGCGTAAATAAAGCCACTCACCATTAGCAAACATACTCTTAATATGCTCATCTTCTTTTAAGCCATATACCTTATTTATATTTGTATAGAGATAGACAACACCTACAGAAATAAGCTGGATTTCTTTTGAATCATCAATATAGAAAAATTGAGGATAAATGATTTGTTGGAATTTCATTGTTTTATCTGTTATACCACCAATTTGTGTGCGTAAAGATTCTGGTATTTGTATAACTCCATCGTAATTATAGGCTTCATAGTAAGGTTTGCCATTGCTTAATATTTGCTTTGTTGGATAATGTTCATTAATTTTATCAAGCACAAAGAGCGTTTGTGCATTTTGTTCGTGATAATAGCCACTATGTTTATAGGCAAGCTCCATATAATATGCCTTTTTTTCAAGCCACTCTTGATTCTTATTATGTTTTATTTGTATAAAAAGTGCTTCCTGTAGAGCAAGCCTTGCAGATTCATTGCTTTTAGAATCTTTTTTTTGTTGCATGATTTCATCATACAATATGCGGTTAATAACATAGGTTGCACTATGTTTTTTTGCATATTTTCTAGCTTTATAATATTGTGGATCAAAGATATAGAATGTGCAACCATAAAATAAAAACATACTTGATAGAAGACAAATTTTTACACTACAGGAAAATAAGTTTCGCATATTATCCTTTCTAAAAAAATATTAAAAGTAAAATCATACCAATAAAATGTTGCAAAATGTTTTATTTTCGTTATAATAAGCATTTTAATCGCTAGTAAAGAGGAGTATTTATGTCATTACTGAAGAAAATTGCATGCAGTCTAGGTTTATGTTGTGGTATTATGTGGCAATGTTATGCAGAATCTGCAAATAAGCAACTTATGCCAATTGAAGCTACAAGATTGCGTATTTTTGAGATTTTATATCCCAACAACTTGCAAACTCTTGAACAAAAACGTGCTTTTGTTAAAAAATATTATAAATCTGGCGAGCATTATGAAACTTTCATTTTTCCAAATCAAACAATTGAAAATGTCTATAAGGCTTATGTAGCTACACACCCAAAAGATAGCTTTGGTGCGAGTATATTACATAAAGAATTGCCTAAAACAAACAAAGCGTTTAAGGCAGATAGCGACCATGATCGCATGGGATATGTGCTTATGTATGTTTGGGAAGGTGATAAAAAGTTGTCTATTACAAATACACGCATTGAAGATGATAATCTCTGCGGTAAAGAGTTGTTAGAATTTGAAGAACAAGGGAAGCAGACTATTTTAAAATCAAACTTTGAGCAATATTGTTTTCAGTAAAATACAAAGGTAGCATACATGAAACAACAAAATTTAAATGTTTTGCTACACACAGAAAGTAAAGATATTACCCATAATACACTTACTTCCATACAATCATTAGAAACACTTGAAGAAATAGAGGCATTACAACAAGCACACAACAAAGATTCTAATAAAGTGCCGCAAGATTCTATAAAACTTGCAGAATCTCTTGCAGTGCGTCAGTCATTAATGCAAGATTCTCAAAAACATGCTGCTATCACACATTTACATAACCGCATGGCTTCATTAGAAACACATATTTTAGCAAATAGCACTAAAAATCCCTATAAAAATATAGCAAATAGTAATACACAAACACATATTGGTGATATAAAACACAAAAAGAAAGTGTATGTTGCAGTTGGTGATATTAATGGTGTTGGGCTTGAGCTTATTTTGCGTAATCATGCCCTTATTACACAATGGTGCATACCTATTTATTGTGTAGATGAAATAGTATTGCAAAATGCAGCACAATTACTCAATATGGAAATACCAAACGACATGTATATTGTGCCACTTGATATACAGGATACGCCTATAACTCCCGGCGTAGTTTGTGCAAAGAGTGGTTTATATAGTTTTTTCTCTTTTTATCAAGCAGTAGAGTTAAGCATAGAGCATAATGCTCCACTTGTTACATTACCTATTCATAAATATGCATGGCAACTTGCTGGCATAGAATATGCTGGACATACGCAATATTTACGCGAACGTTTTCAACAAGATGCAATTATGATGCTTGGGTGTGAAGCAATGTTTGTTGCACTTTATACAGATCATATTCCTTTAAATAAGGTAGCAAGTATGATACAAAAAGAGCCACTTTTGCAATTTTTTAGAGATTTTTATCATGCTTATAGTGCTATATTTATGCCAGCACAAAATATAACACAAGAAAATGATAATAAAACACCACAAGATTCTAAACAATTATCAGCATATGCACACCATATAATTCCACAAGCATTAAAAAAACATGCTATTAGTGCAAAAATGGTAAAACGACTTCTTCATGATACACAATCTATAAACAAAACACATACACACTCAAATCATTATATAACAGATTCTATACAACCTAGCAAGAGTGCCACTAACAACACAACACACATAAAACCATTGCAAATTGCTGTATTGGGGCTTAATCCGCATGCAGGTGATAATGGTGTATTGGGACAAGAGGATATACTTATTAATGAATGTATTGCATGCATTAATAATGAGATTGGTAGTGAAGTATTTGTTGGTGCATTTGCTCCAGATTCTGCATTTATTCCAAACAATCGCAAACTTTATAATGTTTTTATTGCAATGTATCATGATAGTGGCTTAGCACCACTTAAGGCACTTTATTTTGATAAAAGTATCAATGTAAGTTTAAATCTACCTATATTGCGTACAAGTCCAGACCATGGCACATGTTTTGATAAGGCTTATAAGAATAATAATGACATATGCATGGATAGTTATCTTGAAAGTTTTAAATTTTTGTTACGCAATTAAATAGTTATAAGGTTTTAGAGGAATCGCTATAGCTAGATTCTATAACCAACAGCTATCTATGCTTCTATCAACCAAAATTGCAAAATATTTCATATGATATTATACATTCAAGTTTTAAGTGCATAGATAAGAAATTTGATTTATTCTTACGAGCCCACCATATGGAGATTCTAAAACAACGGTGGCTTATGGACAATTTAGTGCTTTTATTAATGAATATTTAGGTTTTAAAGATGCTAGGAAACTAGATTCTAAACTATTCCCCCCTATCTTTTTAAGATATATAGTCCTATATGAAACAATATGGTTTTATCTATCTCCTCGTAAAACTTTCAATACATTGCGTAAGCCGATATTATAACTCATTTCTAGGCTCTTAGTCTGTAAGGAATTTCGCAGTATATGGAAACACGCACTATAGCGTAAATATGCTACTCTATAGATATAATTGTGGGTTAATATCTTGTATAACTTGATGTTATAGGACTAGTTATAGTTTATAGGAGATACTTCTAGCACTTATTTTGTATTTTCATATTTAGATATTCTTTGCTAGACTAGTCTTAGTTAGCTTATTTTTCAATCCAAGTTATTTTATCCGTATAATATACTTTCACTAGTATAAAAAGCTTATATTGTTTTAAGGTTTTAAAAAATAATGATGTGTTTGGGTATGCTAAGTAATAAAAATTGATTAGATACGCAAATGTTTTAAAATTGAAAGTGAAGAAATGCTATTCCTTGTTATTTTATCATTTTTTATTACTGCTATAAGCAAAACCTCTGCTTATAGCATGAAGTATTTTATAACGCAAAATCTTTTGTCTTATTAAATTCTAAATATTTATAGACTTTATCAGTGTTATTTCCTAATTTCTGCGGCACAATTTGGAGGTATTCCTCTAAACTTGGTAGCCGCCCAAGCTTCGCACATACTGCACCAAGTTCTGCACTACCTAAATATACTTGTGCTCCTTTCCCCATACGATTATCAAAATTTCTCGTTGAGGTAGAAAAAACTACCGCATTATCTCTTACTCGTGCTTGATTGCCCATACATAAACTACAACCGGGCACCTCAATCCTAGCCCCTGCTGCACCAAAAAGGGAAAAATAACCTTCATCGCTTAATTGCTTAGAATCCATCTTGGTTGGTGGCACAAGCCATGTACGCGTAACACTTTGCCCTTCATTTTTCATAATTTCACCAAATGCCCTAAAATGCCCTATATTTGTCATACAGCTACCAATAAAGACTTCATCGATATTTTTAGGTCGTTTTGGATCTGCTAGAATTTCGCTTAATGTTGCCACATCATCTGGATCATTTGGACATGCAAGAATAGGATCTTTAATTTCATTTAAATCAATCTCAATTATAGCCGCATATTCCGCATCTTTATCTGCTTTTAATAATACGGGATTTTTAATCCATTCACGCATTCTTTCTGCTCTACGCTTAAGAGTTTCCGCATTGCCATAACCATCCTTAATCATTGCTTCAATAAGTGTAATATTAGATTCTAAATATTCAATAATTGGCTCTTTATTGAGTGCTATGGTGCAAGCAGCCGCACTACGTTCTGCACTTGCATCAGAAAGCTCAAATGCTTGTTCTACTTTAATATTTTCAAGCCCTTCAATTTCTAAAATCTTACCACTAAAAATGTTTTTCTTATTTTGTTTTGGCACGGTTAGCAACCCTTTTTTAATGGCATAATATGGAATTGCATTTACTAAATCACGCAAAGTGATACCGGGATTAAGTGTGCCTTTAAAACGCACTAAAACAGATTCTGGCATATTAAGTGGCATAGAACCTGTAACAGCAGCAAAAGCAACAAGTCCGCTACCAGCAGGGAAACTTATCCCTATAGGAAAACGCGTATGTGAATCACCACCCGTTCCAACTGTATCAGGCAAACAAAATCTATTAAGCCAAGAATGAATAACGCCATCTTTTGGACGCAGTGCTACACCACCACGACTTGTCATAAATTCAGGCAAAGTGGCTTGCAAGCTTACATCTGCTGGTTTTGGATAAGCAGCAGTATGGCAAAAACTCTGCATAACAAAATCAGCACTATAGCTTAGGCTAGCAAGTTCTTTTACCTCATCTCTTGTCATTGCTCCTGTAGTATCTTGAGAACCAACGGTTGTTGCTTTTGGTTCACAATATTCTCCCGGTCGCACACCATTTTTACCACATGCTATACCCACCATTTTCTGTGCTAGCGTATAACCTTTTGTGCTTTCTTGTGGCATTTCTGGTTGTGCAAATACATCAGATTCTGTTAAGCCTAAAAATTTCCTTGCCTTATTTGTTAAACCGCGTCCAATAATAAGCGGTATTCTCCCGCCAGCACGTATTTCATCAACAATAGTAATAGGATTTAAATCAAATGTGCTAATTACCTTAGAATCTTTTAGAATCTCACCTTTATAAGGTTTTAATGTGATAATATCGCCCTCATTTAGTGCATTTACATCTGCAATAATAGGTAAGCAACCGCTATCTTCACATGTGGCAAAAAATATCGGTGCAATGATGCCGCCAATAACAAAACCACCACTTTTTTTATTTGGCACAAATGGAATTTCATTGCCAAAATGCCATACAATAGAATTACATGCCGATTTGCGGCTACTTCCTGTGCCCACAACATCACCAACATAAACAACACTCGCATGGTTTTCTTGAGCTATTTTTTTAACATTTTCTATACGCATTTCATAATTTTCAATACGATTTTTAAGCATTGCTTTGGCATGCAATGGAATATCACTGCGTGTAAAGGCATCGCTTGCTGGACTTAAATCATCGGTATTTGTTTCTCCATCAATCTTTAATACAACAAGTTTTATTTCTTCTGCTAATTTTGGCTTTGCGAGAAACCATTCTGCATTACTCCAAGATTCTATAATTTCTTTTGCAAGAGTATTTGTTTTACTCATTGTGGCAATCGTATCAAAAGTATCATACACTAGAAGTGTATGTTTCAGTGCATTTGCTGCTTCTTTTGCTACGACATTATCAGTAGATTCTATAAGCTTTACCAAATAGGGAACATTATAGCCACCAAGCATTGTGCCTAGAAGTTTTGTTGCTTCTACTTTATCAATCACACTACATTGTGTTGTTCCGCTTGCAATCTCACCTAAAAATGCAGCCTTAAGTTTTGCAGAATCATCAACGCCCGGGCTAACACGATTCATAAGCAAATCTTTAGAAAATGCTTTATGTGTATTATCTGCGCCTTTTAAAATTGCAATGACTTGTTGTGTTTGGGTTATGTTTAATGCCAAAGGTGGAATACCTTCACTTCTTCGCTCTTCTACATCTTTGGCATATTCTTTCATAAAATCTTCTATACTCATTATCGTCTCCTTTTTAACGCTTGTATATGCAACCAAGATTAACTTTAAAGTGTTATAATCTTACCATAGTAACAATGATAATTGCGTTGTTGTATATTACCACAAGCGGAGTTTTTAATATGATAGCACAAAATGTAACAGAACTTATTGGTAGAACACCCATTATAAAACTTAATAAGCTTTCCCAAAAATTTGGGGCAAATATATTCGGTAAATGCGAATTTATGAATCCTAATGGTTCAATTAAAGATAGAATTGCTATGGCAATGGTAATCGATGGTATAGAGCAAGGTACAATTACCCCAAATACCACAATTATTGAAGCTACAAGTGGCAACACAGGCGTTGGGTTAGCTGGCGTATGTGCGTCATTGGGATTACGGCTTATTATTGTTATGCCAAGCTCCATGAGCATTGAAAGAAGAAAAATTATGGCAGCACTTGGAGCTAAAATTGAACTTACGACACCAGAAAAAGGTATGAAAGGTGCATTAGAACGTGCAGAAGAATTACGCAATACCTATAAAAATTCTCTCACACTACATCAATTTAAAAATATGGCAAATGTGAAAATCCATAAGGAAAGTACTGCCAAAGAAATTCTAGAATCTTTTCAAGGAACAGCAATAGATATATTTGTTGCGGGTGTTGGCACAGGAGGCAGTCTCACTGGAGTTGGTGTTGTCCTAAAAGAACAATATCCAAATATACATATTGTAGCCGTAGAACCTACAAATTCTCCAGTATTAAGTGGGGGTATGCCTTCTCCTCATAAGATTCAGGGCATAGGAGCAGGTTTTATTCCTCCTATTCTTGATACAAATATTTACAATGAGATTATACAAATCAATAATGATGAAGCTTTTAATATGGCACGACTTATAGCTTCTAAAGAAGGATTACTTGTTGGTGTTTCAAGCGGTGCAAATGTGTATGCTGCAAAGATACTAGCAAAAAAATATCCAAATGCAAATATTTTAACTATGCTAAATGATACAGGTGAGCGTTACCTTTCAACCGAGCTTTTTGAAAATACTGAAAAATAATGCTATTATAATCAAAAATTTAGCATACGAAATGCAATTGTTTATCTCTTTAATACATGAAAAACAAATATAGACTATCTTATTAACTTCTATATAAAGTAACATTATTAAGTTGGTAAGATGCCTACACACTTTACTTTCATTTTATAAAATTACTAAAACATAACAATTTCACTTTGATTTTTGTTATAATTTCACTTTGATTTTTGCGGTATAGAGTTGGGCAATATTCATGGAATTTGTATGTTTGGCTATATTAGGTATTCTTACAGGAAGCATTTCTGCGTTATTCGGTATTGGTGGAGGCATGATTATTGTTCCTGCAATGCTATATCTACATTATATATTGCCAAATCTTACTTTTTCTACACATGATGCTATTGGTATTTCTGTTATGCAAATGATATTTTCATCGGTATTTGGCACGGCAATTAATTTTTTTCAAAAAAAGAATCTTGACTTACATGCTGCATTATTTCTTGGTCTTGGTGGGCTTATTGGTGCTTCCTTTAGTGGTATTCTGCTTGAATGGATAGCAGAAAAGCATTTAACGCTTATTTTTCTTTGTGTGAGTTTATTTACATTTTATAAATTTGTGCGTAGTGCTAAAACCAAACCAAAAAATGTTATGCTTACGCAATTGCAGCAATGCTATATACTTATCATAATTGGTGCATTTACTGGTATTTTTGCAATTTCTCTTGGTATTGGTGGTGGGGTTATCCTTGTGCCTTTACTTATGCACTATTTAGGGTTTAATACAAAAAAAATTGTGCCACTTTCCCTTTTTTTTATTATGTGTGCAGCCTGTAGTGGCACAATGTCTTTTATGCGGCATGAAATCATAACAACACATGTTCTTTATGCTGGATTATTGCTTGGGGGCTTTTCAATTATTGGGGTTATTATAGGCACAAAATTAATTGATATTATTGCAGTAAAAATACATCATAGGATTTTAATCATCATCTATCTCATTTCTATTCTTGCAACTCTAAACAAGGTATTAAGATATTATGGCATTTTATGAATATAAGGCTAAGAAATGAGACGATTATTTTTAGGAAGTATAAGCTGTATCTCACTAGTTACTATCTTTTTTTTATATCATTCTTCAAGTTTTGAACGCATTCCGCCAAATATTGAACTCTATATGCTTAAAAATAATGATGATACACTGCATCATATACATACCGCATTTTTTAATCCTGAAAATAGTATCCATTTAAATGCATTTGACTCAAGCGGGCTTGCATCTTATAGTGTGCTTATTACAGATAAAGCGGGTAAAACTTTGCTTGAAGAAGAAGAGATTTTGCTAAAAAAAACAGAAGATTTAAATATTGTGCTTCCAAAGATTCCAAATTTGCCCGATGGCGATGAAGTTTTTTATCATGTGCGTGTACGTGATTGGAGTAATGCAAACTTTTTTCGTGGTAATGAAACAAACATAACAAAACATTTTATTATCAATAAACATACACCACAAGTCCAAGTTATTGCAGCATCAGAGCAAATTATGTATGGTGGTAGTGCTCTTATAGCTTTTAGTGTTCAACATTTAAAACTCTATGATAAGGTGCCAGAATTAGGTATTGATAAAGTTATTGTTAATAATGGACATGATGATTTTGAAGCTTATCCATTTATAAATAAGCAGGGCAAGCTTATTTATCTTGCACTTATTGTATGGCCAATTAAAAATACATTTTTTGATGGCACAATCCGTGTTATTGATAGTGCAATGAATGAAAAAAAGATTCAGATTCCAATTGCAACTAATGTTAATTATATGCGTAGAAAATTCAATGCAAATATAAGCGATATGCGACTACAAACACTAGTAAAACGATTAGAAGAAAGCACAATTATGCCATCTGATTTAACTGCAAATATTGAAAAATTTCAATTCTTTAATGAATCTGTGCGACACCAAGATAATCAAAAAATTGCTAATTTTTTTCAAATTGCAAAGCAAATGGATATAGAGCCTACTATACCTAGATTTAATGTATTCTTGCCTGTACGCGATGCACAAACATCTGGTCGGTTTGGTGATGAGTATATTTACAAATACCATAAAGAAAATGTTGGTGTATCTGTGCGTTATGGCATAGATTTTATCGGAGAACAAAACACAAAAATAACAAATAGCAATAATGGAAAAGTTGCGTATATTGGGAAAATTGGTTCATATGGGAATCTTGTCGCACTCAATCATGCACTTGGTTTAACTTCACTTTATGGCTACTTACACACAATGCCAACACTACAAAGTAATTTGCAATCACTTGCTCCAATTGGTCAAATGGGACATAGCGGTTTTGCAACAACAAATAGTCTCTTTTTTGCAATACTTGTGCAAGGGCATTTTGCAAATCCAAGTGAATGGTTACAACCACAATGGGTTGATAAAAACATCAATCAAGTGCTTGATCGAGCTGATAATTTTGGTATGAAACATACGCACATATCTCAATATGCAAATAAAGGTAGCCAATGAAAATTTTTATCATTAATTTGGAACGTTCAAATGAGCGTAAAATCCGCATGCAAGAAAAGTTAGCATTATTACAGAATAACCCACTTTTTAGTAAGCTGGCATTAAGTTACCATTTTTTTTCTGCTATAGATTCTCAAAGTAAGCAATTCCAACACTATAAGGAGAAGTTTAGCCCAAAGCATTGCTACCTTTGGCATGGTCGAATCTTAATTGATAATGAAATTGCATGCTATGCATCGCATTATAGTCTTTGGGAGGAGTGTGTGCGTCTTGATGAACCAATTGTTGTGCTTGAAGATGATATATTTTTTGAATCACATTTTCTTTATGCATTACAAGATATTATGCAAACAAATTTTACATTTGTGCGGTTTTTTACTTCTGCACGAAGACGCGATAAATATATACAGCCAATTGGTTATTCTCACTATCATTATGCATTAAAAAATACAAACGGCACACTAGGCTATTATCTTACACCATACGCAGCTAAAGCATTTTTAGCACAAACGATATGGGATAGCCCAGTAGATATTTATATGGAATTTGTAGCTAGACATGGCATAGATAATATCATTTATAAACCCTTTATGGTAGGAGAAGATAATATTGTTGCTATGCACTCCACAATCATTAATACTGATGGTAGCCATAGGTCAATGGGGGGGGGGGGAAAAAAATACCACAATATTACAAATTGCTTAAACCATTATACCGCACATACATACAAATACAACGTGTCATTTTTAAATTATACTACAAACCACCACATTTAACCTATAAAGAAGGACAACAACAAAACATAGACAATACAATTACCTAGCATATCCAAAACCCCATCATGTAATTTGCAAGTTCTGCATTTCTACATGTAAATTGCACTTACTAGATAAAAAATAATAAAGCGTAAAAATGAGAAATAATATGCAAAACTATTATGGGTATGCATATTATTAAAATAGATTAGTAATATAACTTCCCAATAATAAACATTAAGATACTATTATTTCTTCCAA
>JARHZY010000007.1 GCA_029264655.1 Helicobacter sp.
CAGATTTTTGTTCGTTAGAAAAGTTATCATTACTCCATGCAAAATGGTGTGCAATCTCTAAAAATGCTACTTTTTCATCTTTATCCAATAATCCTAAAAACATAAAAGTCTCCTTCAATAAAATATATTTATTATTTGCATATTTCGATTTTAACAAAAAAAAAAAAACAAATCAAGGGTAAATGAATAAATAATGATAAATAATGTCGTATTTATATAAAATATATAATTATGAGTTTTTTACAACAACATATAAACAAGATTTTATATAATATATTTATATATACAAGGTTAGCATTATAATTTTTATTTTAATAGTCTTTATACTACTTGCAGCCAGTAAAACAATACCATACTTTATAAATACCATGCAATTAATATAACATACATGTAATATATTTTACCTTATTTAAGAAATATTTGCTATAATCATAAGCTATATCATTTTATATGGGGCTGTTTTGGCTTTCGACGGGAATTTTATAGCAGTTTAAGCATACCAGCTGATACCTGTAACTATCAACAAACAATAAACGCAAACAACGCAAATTACGCTCCAGCTTACGCAAAAGTAGCGTAAGTATAAACCTCCTTACGGAGCCAGATTCTTTTATCTTTATCGGGAGATTCTAGAATCTGTCATTAATCCGATTGCTTGAATATCTATGTCTAGGGGTATTTCAAAAAGATTATAGGCTTTGATATATTCTATTTTGCATGTTTTAAGGAATATATTGAGACAATAAAACATTGCTAAGTATGTAGAAATCTCTGTAGAATAGGATTTTCGGACTGGGGTTCAAATCCCCACAGCTCCACCATTTCATATCTCTAAAAACTTACCATTCACTACAAAAAATATCATATAAATACAAGAAAAAAATCATAATAACAGAAATTATAACATTAAAACATATTAGAAAAAATAGTTTGTAATGCTATAATAACCCCACTCTCTTAAGATTCTTTATTTTTCAAACATGCATCTTTATGGAATCTTGCTGGGTTTTTTTTTTATGCTATATATAGAATCTAAAAATAATAAATATCTATCATTAAGATATCTTTAGGTATTATGAAGAATCTAAGGCAATATACTACAATAATATACCTTATCTGTCTAATCACTCCTGTATAATCTTCAACCCATAAAATAATAAGTTGCAAATTATAGTCTTAACCATTTACTCATTTGGTATTATATTATATGGATATTTTGTATCAAGCCATTTACAAAATTGCATCGAAAAAAGCACAACAAGCCATGATACATAAATCCACAAAAATGCAAACATAACAATTGAAACAGAGCCATAAATATTACTATAAAATTTATTATAGCTCATATAATAAAAAAAGATAATTTTCAATCCATACCATATAAGCGAACCAAGCAAGCTTGCTAATGCAAGCACGAAAAAACGCAATGGTTTATTGGCGGCAACACGAAAAAGCATAGCAAATATAAGCCAAGCAGCAAACATTGGCATGCATGCATAAAATTTTGCAATTACAAAATCAGAATATATATTAATAATCACAGCGTTAAAATAAATTGAAGTTGCAAGAAACATGGGTATAAGTGTGATTAAAAGCCAATATATAATGAAAGAATCAAAATAACTACGCTTTTTTGCTTCAAAAATACGTGCAGCAATATCATCAAAACTTCTAAAAAATATGAAAGAGCTAATAAGGGAAATTAAAAACCCAATAAAACCCATTTCTTTTCCATTTGATAAAAAACTATCCAATATTTTTGCAACTTCATAGGCGTTGTCTGGTAAGATATTGGCAAGTATAGATTGCTTAAGATTCTGTATTTGATCTTGAAAACTTGGAAAGAGAGAAAAGAGAGAGAAAAACATTAAAAAAGCAGGGATAATAGAAAAAATATTATAAAAACTAAGGGAAGCAGCGTAATGAAAAATTCTATCATTATCAGTTAAAGCATGCCAATAATAAGAAATTTTTGCAGTAAGAAAATGATAGTATTGTATAATATATATGCGATATTGCCATAATTGCCACGAAAAATAATTGCGTTGTGGTAATGTCTTATTTCTTTGGATTTCTTGCTCTTTTTTAGTTGTATCACTATTCATACATTTATCATTAGGATTTTGGCTTTGTTTTGGTATGTTGTCAGCATTAGGTATATTATTATCTTGTTGTGCAACACAACATGCTTGTGAGCAATATTCATCTTGTAGATTTTGACTTATCTCAAAGGATTGGGTATGTTGGATTATAGTTTCATTGCTATTTGTCGCTTTATTATCATCTTCTATGCTTTGCATACTATTATCTTTTATCTTTCAATCAAAATATTTTTGTGCTACCAATTTGCCATAATAATATTGCAATGCTTGTAGCTTTTGCTGCCCTTTTGTGCTATAAAGCCAATTATGCAAGACTCCCTTTTTAAAATATGCATGCAATAATGTATCATTTTGTCCATATTGCACAAATGCACCCTGTAAAACTCCCTGCTTATATGAACCTATAAAATGAGGGCTACCATTTGTGTAAAAATGAGAAAATTTACCATGTAATTTATCATCTTTGTAATGGACTTCCCATGCAAGCACACCACTTGGATAATACCCTACAAATTTACCATGTTTTAATACACCTTTACATGTCCCATGCATAGTAATACCATCGATAGTAATCCCACATGGCGTTACTTTCGCATATGCGTATGTAAATGCAAATATAAATATAAAAACAATATATTTACAAATCTTTATTTTTAACAAGTGTAACCTTAATTATATATAGCTATGACTAAATGGGAAATTTTTATATTTAATAAAAAGCAGAATCTTATAAAAATGCAAGTAATTGCAATGTTTCATGGTATTGCTAAAATAAGCAATGAAACCATTACCATTTTAGCATAGCCTAAAAAACCCTAAAGGATTATTTTACTTTAAGCACACCATTAATCTTTTTCAATTTGTCTTCTTCAAGCAAATAACGTAAATTTCTTTCATCTTGCTTGCTTTTTCTCAACTCTTCTTGTTTTTTGGTAATTCTGTGAAGAATCTCTGTAGCTTTTGCAACATTTCTATTTGCTTGTGCTTCCTCTAAATCTAAACGCAAGTTTTTAATATCAAACTCAACAGAATCTCTGTATTGTCTAAATTTTTCTGTTTGTGTTTTTACTGCTTTTTTAGCATCAAACTCAATCTGCACAATTTCTCTTTTTTGTTTCAAGTTTGCTGTAGCATAGAGTTCCTTTAAAACCCCATGAGGTGCACCTAAAGCAGCACCATTACCATGTCCATCACCCATACCAGGGCATGCGAAAAGCAAACTCGTTGCTGCTACAGAAACAAACATTAACTTCTTAAAAACCTTCATAGTTTCTCCTTCGGCATAGAAAAAATAAAAAATATAGATAGCATTATAGCGAAATATCATGAGTTTTAGATATAAAATTCACAAAAAAAATAGTTTTTTTAAATTTAACAATAATTTTTTAAAAATATTATGTGTTTTAAAGCGTTACTACCATGAAATAATGCATATAAATATGCAAAACTGAAAAACATCGCTAAGCATTATGTCTTGTAGCAAGTGTTTGTGCTAACATAAAGCTTAGCTCAAGTGCTTGTGTTGCATTAAGACGAGGATCGCATTGCGTATGGTAATTTATATGCAATTTATCTTCATCGATAGCCTGTATCCCACCAACACATTCTGTAACATCGGCACCCGTCATTTCAAGATGCACACCACCCGCAATACTCCCTTGTGCTGCATGAATAGCAAAGAATTGCTCTATTTCGCTAACAATATCTTCAAATGCACGTGTTTTATAGCCACTGCTTGCTACTTTTGTGTTGCCATGCATAGGATCGCAACTCCACATAACATTGCGTCCATCATTACATACTTCTTGCAATAATTTTGGGAATCTATTCCCAATTTTATCAGCACCCATACGCACAATAAGACTTAATCTACCTTCCTCATTATATGGATTTAATATATCACAAATTTTTAAAACTTCATCTTTAGTTGCATTAGGACCAATCTTGACACCAAGTGGATTTTTCACACCACGCAAAAACTCTAAATGTGCATGATCAATATCGCGTGTTCGCTCACCTATCCATAGCATATGAGCAGAACAATCATACCAATTACCACTTAGTGAATCTTGCCTTGTTAATGCCTCTTCATAATGCAATACAAGTGCCTCATGTGATGTATAAAAAGAAACTTCTTTTAGTTGGCGTGTATTATTTGTATCAATACCGCATGCCTTCATAAAACGTAAAGATTTAGCTATATCTTCTGCCAATGCAGCATATTTTTTTCCAAAATTATTATTTGCCACAAAATCAAGATTCCATAAATGCACTTGCTCAAGATTAGCAAAACCTCCTTGCGAAAATGCACGCAAAAGATTCAGTGTGCTTGCACTCTGATGATAACCTCTTAAAAGCCGTGCTGGATCTGGCTCTCTTTTATCAAGCTCTTGTGAATTAATCAAATCACCACGATAGCTTGGATAGCTTATGCCATCAATAATTTCTGTATCACTACTTCTTGGTTTTGCAAACTGCCCTGCTAAACGACCAACTTTTACAATTGGGCAACCGGATGCAAAAGTTAATATAACACTCATTTGCAAAATAATTTTAAACATATCGCGGATAGCATTTGCATTAAATTGGGTAAAACTTTCAGCACAATCACCACCTTGTAAAACAAAAGCCTCTCCCCTGCTTGCTTTTGCAATTTTTTCTTTTAAACTATCTGCTTCTTTAGCAAATACTAATGGAGGCAAACCTGCTAATTCTTTTTCCACAGCTTCTATCGCATTAGAATCTGTATAAACAGGATGTTGTTTGATTGGAAAACTACGCCAATTGCTTTTATCCCATGTAATCGATGTATTCATTTATATCCTTTCACTTTTAAACCACATATATTATCATGAAAAAACAACTTTAGAGTATTTTTTATTTGTATATACCCGAAAAGATAGCATTTTATCAAAAATAAATATCTTTCTACAAAGATTCAGTATATTCATAAAAGCATATTACAACAACAAATGATTGTTTTCATTTTTGCTTTAATTATTTAAAGGAAATTCTATAAGTATTTAAGAAAAGAGCAAAGACTATTGTGGCATATAAGCTTAAGTTTATAGAATAACCCAAAAACTTTTAAAATAAAAACGCAAATACTTAAAAACTATCTCAATAAATCCATATATCTTATAGAAATGAATTGCTATAACAACAATTTAATCTCTATTTAAAAACAACTCTTATGGGCTAATCCGTAAGCAAAATGATTATATAAGGCTTCTATTGATTTAATTCAAGATATTATATTTTAACCATTA
Source organism: Helicobacter sp. (assembly GCA_029264655.1). Taxonomy (GTDB): domain Bacteria; phylum Campylobacterota; class Campylobacteria; order Campylobacterales; family Helicobacteraceae; genus Helicobacter_A. The sequence continues at coordinate 5,372 of JARHZY010000007.1, forward strand.
AATTAAGTAGTATTTATTTTAAAAACAATGAATACATAAAGTAAATACAATAAAAATCCCCACAGCAATGAATACCAAGAAAATACACAATGACAACAATTATTTTAAAGCATACATACAATAATTTGCTATTATATTATTGTGTTGCTAAAAGTGTTGCTGCTTCTTTTGCATGATAGGTAATAATAATATCCGCACCAGCCCTTTTAAAACTCAATAGAGTTTCAAGCATTACTTTTTCATAATCAATAACACCAAGTCTTTGACCTGCCTTAAGCAATGCATATTCACCACTTACATTATATACAGCAAGAGGCAAAAGACTATGTTCTCGTATTTCTCGAACGACATCAAGATAAGCAAGAGCCGGCTTTACCATAAGTATATCAGCACCCTCTTTTTCATCATTCAAACTCTCAAGAATAGCTTCTCTGCGATTTGCACCATCTTCTTGATAACTTTTTCTGTCTCCAAAACTAGGGCTACTTTGAGCTACTTCACGAAAAGGTCCATAATACGCACTTGCAAACTTTGTAGAATAACTCATAATAGGTAGATTAACAAACCCGTGAGAATCAAGAGCATCCCGCATAGTTATGATTTGCCCATCCATCATTGCACTTGGGGCAAGCATATCAACCCCGCTTTGGGCTAAAACAATACTCTGTTTTGCAAGATTGGCAAGTGTAGCATCATTATCAACACTTCCAATCTTAGAATCTAACACACCGCAATGCCCATGATTAGTATATTCACAAAAACATACATCAGCAATCACATACATTTCAGGAAAATGTTTTTTTATAGCTTGTATGCTTACAGGAATAATGCTGTCCTTATGCCATGCATGAGAACCATTAGAATCTTTTTTATGTTGTGGGGGCACGCCAAATAATAAAATAGCATGAATGTGGAGCTTTTGCAATAATTCGCATTCTTTAAGAATGTTATCAAGACTCATTTGAAATACTCCCGGCATAGACTGGATTTCATTTTTAATACCCTCACCTTCTACTATGAATAAAGGATAAATCAAGTCATGTATATTTAATGTATGCTCACGCACTAAATTTCGTGCTACATTATGCAAACGCAAACGCCTTTTTCTTTGAAACATATCTACTCCTTAAGAGAATAACAATAGTATAAAATTGTAGAATATTATACACAATAAATTCATGTTTTTACTACAATATACATATAAGTTCTATATACTAAAAAGCCTTTATAGCTAAAGATCTATTTATGTATTCTTTAAGTAAAATCAAGATTGTATGAAATTAGCAAATAGTTTAGTTATTAAAATATCTGATACAGATTATTAAACATTAATATATTATATTCTATTTGTAAATCCCAAAAATATATACAAAATCTCTTTACTTGCCAAGATTACATTATATATACCTTGCTAAAGTCCATAACCATGCTATAGAAAAACTAGATTTATTTTTTGTCTTTTTCTATTAAAGCTATGCTATTCATCTGAAATGAAAATAACCATAACTAGCCATAGCAAGTTAGGCATTATCTCTTAGTTTTTGTATTTTGTTGCTTATTGCTCATGGCTGAATCCTGCTTATCTTAAAATGATCACAACTTATTTGATCGCTTTTAACTCTACTCCACTCGTAAGAAAGGCTAGAAAAATGATATGTTTCTCGATTATGCTTCCAAACTATATCAAAATATATGTGTTTAATATTCTTTTTATTTAACTTATTGTGATTATTTAAAAAATCAATAGCAATTTTTATTCTGTTCTTGTATGGTATTTGCTCCAAATAAACTCTGTATGTATATTTGTTTTCTTTAATAATATATTGATTCTTTGGGTAGTTGATGCATTTTATTGTTTAACGATTTATAATCCAATGTATCTAAACTCAAATCAAAATAACTTAGAATCTTATTGTATTTTTCTTCAGTATTAGGAAGTTCATTAAGCTTACACATATTCCTAAACTGCTAATAACTAGGCTCTAAATAAAATGAATAAGGCGTATAATAAAAGATAATTAGCCCTATACTTCCAAGAAAAACTAAAAACTTTGAAATTCTTTTTTTAGATTTAAAGATAATTCTATATATACATTTAAGGATTAGATAAGAAAGAGTGGTAGAAATTGTAATAAGAAGTAATATGTATATCATTAGGCTATTTCCTTAAGATTCTATATTTTATAAAAGTTAAAATATAAGTTATATACAGCATTACAGCTTTTTCTTTTGTTTCTTTGTGATTTTAAAGTTTCTTTTCTGCAAAGAGAGTTGCAGAAAAGCCAGATTCTGATTATATCTTAGGATATTTATATTTGTTTATTTGTATTTGGTTGATGGATTAATAAATCATATCTCTCAAAGAATCTTTTTGTTTGAAATGGGGCAAATTTGCCATCTAGCTTTTCTGTGTTAAACTTATCACTAAATTTATTTAATGCTATTTGTAAAATTTTATCACCTGTTGTTTGGCTTATCAAAACCTCTTTCCTTTTTAGTTTAGAATCTAAAATATCTATATAAGTAATTGCTACTTCTTTATATTATATTGGATATGATTTATTAGCAATTCTTTCATCTTTTTTTCTAAATCATATCTTTTTCTTGTTGTTCCTTTATCATCTTTTATGAAATAAAAATATCCATAACTAGCACATGCTAATTCTGCATTATCTTTTATTTTATTAATTAATTGTTTATTAGTCATCATTCTCTCCTTTTGGCATCATATCTTTTTTTTGCAATATTTACACAAGATAAAGGAGGTTCTTTGTATCGATAGATTCCTGCCCCTTCATTACCACTTATATGGAAGCGAAATTAAAAATCTAATCCAAGAATAACTATAATAAATTCGCTAAAAAGTAAGCTACAAGAAATTTTATGCAAGCAATTCTAATGAAATAGCTAATGATATAAAATGTGTTAATAACTGCGATAATGAAACCAACAAACATTGGTTGTAAATCCATAAAACAAATAAATGCTAGCAATACCACACACTTACCCCACTCCCTATCACAAAACCTAGAATACTTAAATACATAAAAATCAGGCTTAGCAATAAAATTTACAAGTGTATCAATTTTAGGAATATTTTGCCACAATACTTAAAAATTATAGCTTACCACAAATCCTAAAACTACTACATTAATTTTGTGTAGTGTCTTTATGGTATTTAAAATCATTGCAACAATACTCTAATTCTGTCAGCAAAATCATCTCACTTAAGGTATCATCCACATATCTATCTACATTGCATTTTATTTATCTTTATAGTTTTTTAGTATTTTTACTAAATTCTAGCTCCCCCAATCTAATTGGCATAATACTCCCATGGAAAAATGTATCTTATATTTCATAGAAATACTAGCCATATTATTAGTGCATTCTACAATTGATGAGTTTAGTAAATCAGATTCTAATATTACTTTTTAGTTTTACTATACCACTATGCAGGCATTTAACTTCATTATCTTCTAGTATGGGGTGAATAAAGGCGGTGCTTTATGTTGGCATAGAATCTTTATCTGTAGTTATTTTGTAATGTTTGTTGTTAGTATATTTTATCTGATATAAAGATATATTTAGAGAATATCCATAAAGCTTATAAGATTAAATTTATTGCAAAAAATTCTTAAGTTCTTATTTATTTGGATTATTAAAATAGCAGATATTGGAACCAATAAGAAAAAATATTCTACATTACTACTCTCTAAATTAAATAGTAAATAAGCTACAAACAAAATTAAGAAAGAGAAATATTGTGTTAATCACGTATAAATTTTCAATTCTTTTAAACATTTTTTTACTTTTACTTGATTTTTTTTATTTTTTTTGATAGCATAACG
>JARHZY010000179.1 GCA_029264655.1 Helicobacter sp.
ACACACTTCCCCCAGGTTATGTATGATTTGTAAAACAAATATAAACAAATTGTATTTAAAACACCGGGGGGGGGGGGGGGAATATCTTGAGTTTGGTTCTGGTGGTTCAACTTTTTTAACCCTTTTATATTCTAATATGAAAATTACAAGTATAGAATCTGATAAAAATTGGCTAGCATATCTAAAACAATGGGATATTATACAGCAGCACTTAAATACTCAAAGATTATCATTCCAACATATTGATATTGGTAAAGTAGGGGCATGGGGCGTTCCTTTAGAATCAGATAAAATTGAATGCTTTCCGCATTACTCCTTGGCAATATTTCAACAAAAAAACAACTTTGATATAGTATTTGTTGATGGGCGATTTCGGGTTGCATGCATCCTTGCAAGTATTATGCACTGCATGCCACATACAAGAATCCTTGTGCATGATTTTAATAACCGCCCACAATACCATAAAGTAATTGAATTTTTAGATTTTGTGGATACTTGTGATACACTTGCAGAATTTACAATAAAAAATAATATTGATAAACAAAAATTACTTATGTTGTATGAACAAAATAAATATGATTATAACTAAAGCTACTCTCTCAAAAATATATTATTTTATCATACAGCAATAATACGCATAATATCATTATAAAAGCCAATTAACATAAGGCCTATAATGAAGCTGAAGCCAAAAACAACAAGTGCATTTGCTATACGCTCATGCAATATTTGCCCTGTAAGCCATTCATAAAGTGTAAAGAGTATCTGCCCGCCATCAAGCATAGGCAAAGGAAGTAGATTTAACACACCAAGATTCACAGATATAAGAGCAATAACCAAAATGAAGTTAATAAAACCTGCATTATATGCCTTTGCACTCACATCTGTAATACCTATCACACCACTAAGGTTTTCAATACCAATAAGACCAAAAAGTATATCACGAATGCCACGATATATAAGCATAATGTTATCATAAACCATGATTGTAGCTTTTTGTAAAATTTCAAAAAAACTAAAATACTCGATTGTAACAAGCGGTGTAATACCCAATACCATACGATTATCTTGTTGGCTTAATGGCACAATAAGTTGTATATGTTGTTTTTCATTGTGGCTTATCTGTGTAGAATCCACAAAACTATTGTTTTGTAAAGTAGTATTTGTATATGGTATGGCACGTGCTATAAGCAGGGTTGCTGTGTTGTCTTGTAATTGTGTATCTGTTTGTTTATGTGTATTTAAAGCCTTACTAATATCGCTAAATTTTGTTATTTGCAATCCATTAACACTCAATATTTCATCATTTTTTTGCAAAAGCTTAAATGCTCCAAACTCATGCCCAATATCTCCTACAATAGGCTTTTCAGAATAAGTTGGCACTCCCTTTACAAATAAAAAAGCATATACAAGAAAAGCAAATATAAAATTAAAAAATGGTCCTGCAAAAAGTATAGCAATGCGTTGCAATGGGTGTTTATCAAGTAATGAATCGCTAATATATATTGCTGAAGTTGATTGTGCAGATAAAGATTGTAAATCTTTATCTGTTGTTTGTTGGTTAGAATCCTTTGTTATCTCGCCCTTAAGCTTTACATAACCACCAAGAGGTATTAATGAAAGGGCATATTCTGTGCCTTTATATCGCCATATAAAAAGCTTTTTGCCAAATCCTATACTAAATACTAATACCCTCACTCCAAAAAAACGTGCACATAAAAAATGCCCTAATTCATGAAAAAAGATTAAGAAAGAAAGCCCTAGTATAGCAAATAACAATCCCATTATTGAATAGCCTTATAATATTTAAAAGTGTAATCAAGTCCCGAATATAACGTAACAATAACAGCAATCCATAAAAAGAGTGTGCCACCAGGAAAGAAATTAGCAAGTAAAAAAGCAATTGCTAGAATCTGAAAACCTGTTTTGTATTTACCAAGCGGACTTGCCGCAACATTTTGTTGTAAATTCGCCGCAACAACACGTAATCCTGTAATATAAAACTCACGAGATAAGATGATAAATACTGCCCATGCATTTGCCCTATCAAGTAACAATAGACCAATAAATGCACCAAGTATAAGCATTTTATCAGCTAATGGATCAAACACTTCGCCAAATGTGCTACCTAGATCAAATTGTCTTGCAATATATCCATCAAAAAAATCAGTAATAGAAGCAATGCAAAATATAAGGCATGCACAATAATCACGCCATGAAATATCAACCCAATCAGGCACAATACCTTCCCAATGCAACATAACAATAAGCAATAAAACAGCAAGTAAAATACGAGAACAAGTAAGAATATTTGGTATATGTTTCATAAATAAGCCCTATACTTTTCAATACATGTTGATAATGCTATTATAACAAAAAAAGCAAAACCTTTATTACTTCTTAAAAATACTTTTTGCTATTTTTTTTGCTCTATTTCTATGTATCATTTAGATATAAGCTTTTTTACAATCATTAAAAATATAAAAAAATTAGTAAATTCTATGTTGATAATATATAGCTAGACACAATATAAAAATTTTCTCTACATTTTATAAAACAAAAATCTATGTAAAACCACAATGTAGTAGTTGTAGCTAGCAACACAAAAATAAAAAATAAAAATGTTATCAATCTGAATTTAAAGTTATTAAAAAATAAGACTTTATATTAACAATAGCACACTTAACAAATAAATAAGTTCTTATTTATAGTAAAAACTCTTTACCATATACAAACAACCCAAAAACCCCATAATCATATATACACTAAATTACAAATTATATCAACCACTCTACAACCACCCCAAAAGCATTACCACAAGCAAACAAGCACTTTATTGAATCTACAAACCACACAAAATTACAAACAACAATAAAAAAACAATTACTTGTATCTATAATTAATAGCATATCTTTTTCATTGAATCTATTTCTTCAATCTACTATAAATAATTTATGAATAATGCTAATTTAATATACACAGATAAAGCATTCAATTACTC
>JARHZY010000091.1 GCA_029264655.1 Helicobacter sp.
AAATTACATTCTTTTAAAAGCGTATATGCTAACTCACAACCATTGCAACAAAAATAAAGAGTTTCATTTGTATCTAAATCTTGCACTTTTTTTAATACATTTTTAGAATATTCTTGTTTGCAATGAGTGCATGGAGTGTGCATAATATGCCTTTTATATTTTTTTGATACAAGATTCTACAATAAAATGCATAATAGGCAAATGATAATATATATTCTCCTGCATTTTTCTACTCATGCATATTTAGAATCTTTTAGGTTTGATAACCAAGCATAACGATATACAATAAAACCTTACGCTATGTTTTCTTAGTTACTAGAATTAATATATATGCTTTTTTAATATTTCACTATATTTATTTACATAAGCATAATCTTTCATCTTGCTTATGTTTTACATTAATATTTTATTTTTCTATCATAGCATTTATATGCCCTATTATGCTAAGATTCTAAAAATTCGCTTACAAGCATTTGAATTTTATGTGCCGCACTTGTAGCATGTTCTATCAAACATATATCAAAATACTTATCAATAAACGAAGATTCAAGATTATTAAGAATACTTTTACTTGCATATTGTGTAAATTGTGCTACATTTAATACTTCACCGCTTGTCCCAATACATACAAAAAGCCCTTGTGCTTCTCGTAAAGCAAGCAATTCAGAATCTAACATAGCATAGTTTGGAGCATATTCACCAAACATAACTATATTGTGTCTCATAGTATAAGCATGGCATTTTTTACATATATGTCCTTGTATGCCTGTATAGCCTATATTTGTTGTATAACCGCATTTTTCACAATAGATTTCAGGCAAAAACCCATGTAAATGCAACACATTTGCACATCCTGCTCTCTCCAGCAAATCATCAACATTCTGTGTTATAACAGCTATATTTTCTGTATATTTTGCTTTGAGTGTAGCTATCATTGCATGTGCAGCATTAGGCGACACATTGGCAAGTTGCATCCTCCTTTTATCATAGAAATCCAATACCTTTTGTCTATCCCGCTCAAAACCTTTTGTGCTACATACTTCCATAATATCATATTCTTCCCACAAACCGCCACTATCACGAAATGTACGCAATCCACTCTCTGCGCTTAGTCCTGCCCCGCTAAAAATCATAACGCGTTTTGCCCTATTGGTTTGCATATTATTACTCCTTACAAATAATATATTATTGCAATAATAATCTAAAAATATGCAAATTATAGAATCAATAGATATTTCTTATAAATTTTATCATATCTACCATTACTCTTTAAATACAGCATGTAAAACTATTAAATACTAAATTCATATTATCACAAGATATAAAAAGTCTTTGTGGCTTCTTTCTTTTTGCAACTTAACTTTTATAATTGTAAAATATTGTTTTTAAAATCTCTTTGGCATAGCCCCTACTAGCTACTACTTTTTATGTTTTGTTTTTTATAGAAAATACAAACTTTTTACTTTATCTTACATATTTTCATATTACCTTTTGTTTTTAGCTTTATTGGCAATATGCAAAAAGTAGTATTTATACTCTATTTGTATAATACATTCATTTGATTGTAAAAGGAATATTATGCGTTCGCATGCCGTGAGTGGTATCATAATGATGCTTGCTGCTTCTCTCACCTTTTCGCTAATGAATGTATGTGTAAAGCTTTTGGATTCTCTCTCCTCTATGGAGCTTATATTTTTTCGCCATGTTTTTACAGCTATATGTATAGGAATTTGGTGGATTTTTTATCCGCCCTATAAAGCAAAAGCACGCAAAAAAGGTGGTTGGTTGCGACTTCTTATGCGTTCACTTACAGGTGGTTTAGCCATGCTTGCCATGTTTTACAATATTGCAACTATTTCACTTGGGACTGCATCCGCATTTGCACAAACAATGCCTATTTACATTGTATTATTTACATTAATTTTTACAAAGGAACATATCCGTTTGCCAATTATTTTTGCAACAATACTTGGCTTTATAGGTGTAATTTGCATTTGTGATATATACACTACAAGTTTAGGGCTTGATAATATTATTGCGGGTATTATTAATGGCATTATGATGGCATTAGCATACATGAGTCTCAAGGATTTAAAAGCATATTTTACAGAATCTAGCATTATTATGGGATTTGCTATTACTATGGTTGTTGTTGGCGGTATCTTCATGTTTATAGATATACCACATTTATCAGGTTTTGTTATACCAAACACGCAAGAGTGGGTAGGGATTATAATATTGGGCATACTTGGCACATTGGGGCAAATATTACTTACAAGGGCTTTTATGCTTGCACCTGCTGGGCTTATATCGCCACTTGATTATATGCGGATTGTATGGGGTGTTATTTTTGGTATTATGTTAGGTGATGCTTTGCCAAATACAATGACATTTGTTGGTATTATGCTTATTATTGTTTCTGGGATCTTGATTGCTATGCCTGTATTCTTGCAAGATTATAAAAAATATAAACACATAATAAATAAATAATATCACATTTATTGTCTATACAGATATACTCATAAAAACTTTTAGACAAATACATATCACAATCACACATAAGACAATAAAAAATGCAATTGAAACAGCAAAAAAGTGTTTCATATACTCATAATATAAGTTAAATAATAATAGCATGAAATAATATGATAACATGATGCATGTTTATTTTACAAATCTATCTGATATAAATATACTTGAGAATCTTATTGTTATCTAAAGAAAAGAAATAAATTAAGCTGTTTTAAAGAAAATGAATATTATTATACAAACTGATTTTTCATTCTCTTTTGCAGAGATTAAATAATTTATGGGGTTATGCATGCATAATGAAGCACTTAATATACTACAAGAATATAATAATTTAAATTTAGAGAATTTTGGTTATCTCCTCCTTTTTCTCTATTCTATGGGTGGTGGCTATATTGCAATTTTAACAGCAGCAGTGCTTGCTAGCATTGGGAAACTTGATTTAAATCTTAGCATTCTTATTGCTGTTATTGGCAATATGCTCGGGAGTTCTTTGTTCGCATTATTTGCACGTACGCAACAAGCAGAAGTCCGCAAAATGTTTGCTAAACATAAACGAAAAATAGCCTATATGCAAATTATGATAAAAAAATATGATTGGGGATTATTTATAGTAAGTAAATATTTACATGGAATCCGCACATTTGTGCCCCTTGCAGTTGGTATTAGCCAATATAATATGATAAAATTTATTATAATTAACTGCATAGGGGCTATACTATGGGGTGTCTCTTTAGGTATTATTGGGTATTATGCTAGCGGATTCTTTTTTCAAATTATCCAAGTTTTACTAGCATATCCCTATTTACTTCCAGCTGTGTTTATAGGTATTGTGATTTGTGTAGCTTTCATTATGTATATAAAAAAGAAATTACATTCTACCAAAATATTATAATAAGCAATATTGCATATTTTGCTTATTAGTCAAAATGTGTTACACTTATAGTCTTCTTTATATACTTCCGCGTATCAAGAATAATCAAAAATAAAATTTCAAGGTTTCATAAGATGGAAAAAATTTTAGATATAGTAGGGGCGATAGCGTCAGAAAATGGTTTGCCGCAAAATCAAGTTGTAGAAGCGATTAAAGATTCTATGATAAAAATGGCAAAGAAAGAAATTAACGAAGAAGCAACTTTTGTTGTAATAGAAGATTGGCATGCAAAAGAATTGCGTCTTGTGCAAAAAATGATTGTCTGTGATGATGAGGTTTTTTGTGAAGATATGAAATCAACCCACATTCCACTAAGTGAAGCACGCGATTTAGTAGAAAATGTGCATACAGGAGATGAGCTTGAATACCAAATTAATCTTGAAGGCATGAATCGTAATGCTGTCAATAACATTTTTCATGATATTACATTCCAAATCCAAAAACTCAATGAGCAAGAAATATTAAAAAATTTTGAAAAAGATATTGGAAATATTGTAATCGGACAGGTTGTGCATGTCGATAAAGAAGGCAACACTTCCATAGAGTTAGGTGAAACGCGTGCGTTGCTTCCCTTAAAAAACCGCATTAAAGGGGAAAAATTCAAAGTCGGGCAATCTGTGCGTTCTATTTTAAAATCTGTGCGTATTACACGAAATGGTATAAAGATTGAGCTTTCACGCACAACACCAAAACTTCTTGAAGAATTGCTTGCACTTGAGGTCCCAGAAATTAAAGATGGTGAAGTAGCAATTCATAAAATAGCGCGTATCCCCGGCGAAAAAGCAAAAGTTGCACTTTATACAAATAACCCAAAAATTGATCCCATTGGTTCTGCTGTCGGTGCACGCGGTGTGCGGATTAATGCCATTAGCAAAGAATTACATGGAGAAAATATAGACTGCATTGAATATTCTAGTGTCCCAGAAATCTTTGTTGCTAAATCACTATCACCCGCACAAGTTATTTCTATAAAATTACAAAAAGAAAGTGTAGAGGGAGAAAAACCGCGTGCAATTGTGCAAATCGCAAAATCACAAAAATCAAAAGCAATTGGAAAAGCAGGGATAAATATCCGCCTTGCAAGCATGCTAACAGGCTATGATTTTGAATTACAAGAAATCATAGATAAAGAAAAAGAAACAATAAATAAAGATTCTATAGAAAAAGAAGAAGAGAAAAAGCTTGGTTTAGAGGCATTAGAATCACTCTTTAAAGGGAATGCATAATGGCATTACTCTCGCTTAATGAGATAAGCAAGCAATATGATACAAAAATCCTACTAAAAGATGTGCATTTTAGTGTTGATGTGCATGAGAAAATTGCAATAATTGGTAAAAATGGATGTGGTAAAAGCACGCTTCTGCAAATTATTGAAGGCAAAATTACTCAAGATTCAGGACAACGTATTGCACGCAATAATATTGAGATTCTTGCACTACCGCAACATATTACTTTCAATCCACAACATAGTGTAGCAGAAGTGCTTGAACACAGCCTTTATAATTTAAAGCAAACACACAAAAGAATGCAAGAAATCATGCAACATGCAGATTTTACGCACAATAAAGCATTAGCAACAGAATATAATATGCTCCATGCCTATATTGATAGGCATGATGGTTGGGATTTAGAACTTAAGGTTCGCACAATTATGCAATCTTTTGGTTTAGAGCATTTTGCAGAACGTTTGGCAATATCATTAAGTGGTGGAGAGCAAAAACGCATTATGCTAGCAAGCATTCTAATCAAAAGTGCAGATATTATTATCCTTGATGAACCAACAAACCATCTTGATGTTAATATGGTTGCATTTTTAGAGCATTACCTTAAAAATATGCAAGCAAGCATTATTTTTATTAGTCATGATAGATATTTTATTGATAATATTGCAACAAGAATTGTTGAGCTTGATAATGCTAAACTCACAAATTTTAATGGAGGTTATCTTACATATTTACAAACAAAAGAGCAAATGCTTGCATGTCTTATGAAGGAAAATGAAACATTAAAAAAGATTCTAAAAGCAGAAGAGCAGTGGCTACAAAGAGGAGTGCAAGCAAGACGCAAACGCAACGAGGGGAGAAAAGAGCGTCTTATGGAATTAAGACAAAAAGTAAAGTCTATGCCAAGCCTTGCACGCAACATTACGCAAACATTGGAAAAAACGCTACAAGAACTCCCAAAAGATTCTATCAAAAATACAAAAAAAATGCTTTTTGAACTTCGCGATTTTACACTTTATATCCATAATAAGCCGCTTATAAAAAATCTCAATCTTCGTATTATGCAACAAGAAAAGCTTGCTATTGTGGGGAAAAATGGTAGTGGCAAAAGCACATTACTTGCTTGTCTTTTACATAATGATATGCCAACATTGCAGGCTATGGGTATTCATTTTCAAGGAGAAATATTGCGTGGGGATATAAAAATTGGTTATTTTGACCAACATAAAAAAATGCTTAATCCCGCAGCAACGCTCATTGAAACATTTTGTCCAAATGGGGGAGATAGAGTAAATGTGCGTGGAAAAAATATGCATGTATATGGGTACCTTAAGGGTTTTTTATTCCCACAAGATGACTTAGAAAAAAAGATTGGTATGCTTAGCGGTGGAGAACAATCTCGGGTGGCACTTGCATTATTGTTTGCTAAACAATACGACTGCCTTATTCTTGATGAACCAACAAATGATTTAGATATTGCAACAATGAATATTTTAGAAGATTATCTTTTGCAAAGCGAAAATGCACTTATTTTTGTAAGTCATGATAGATATTTTACGGATAAAATTGCACAACGTCTTTTGGTATTGCAAGATGCAATAACGCAAGACAAAAATTATATGCTTACTTATGCAAAATATAGTGAATTTCTTGATACACAAAGCGAATTGCAAGCAATCCGCACGCTACAAGAAACATTAGAAAAAGATTCTCATACGCAAAAAGATACCATAACTAAAAACACAAATAACACAAAAATACAACAAAAACCAAAGAAGTTAAGCTACAAAGACCAACGCGAATACGATAATTTAGAAGAAGAGATACAAAATCTTGAAAATCACATTAAAGCATTAGAATATAAACTTTCAACACCAAACGAATATGAAAAATATGGTATCCAAACATTAAGTGATGAGCTATTCAAAGCAAAACAAGCCCTTGATGATAAATGGTTGCGTTTTGAGGAAATTAGCATGAAACTTTAAGATATACTATGCTATAAGTTCTAAACACCAACAAAACAACAAAAGTTTTATGAAAAATAATGCAAAATTAATAAAATTTTAATCTAAAAAACATTAATATACTACTTTTAGATAATCCAATAGTTGGTGAAAGGATATAAGGAATGCTAAAGAAAATAATAGCTGCAAGTGCAATGTGTGCATTTTCTTGTGGAATAAGTTTTGGTAAAATAGGTGCATTGGATATTATGGAATTTGGTGCAGAAGGCATCGCAAAATCTGGTATTACATATCGTTGTGTTGGTGATAATTCCCATGCAACATGTTATTTTAAAGACATAGATACATTGCTTTTTCAGGTAAAAAATATGCGTACAGAAGCTTGGCTCACAGATAATCAATGGAAAAGCGAAATATCAGGTGATATAGTTGTCAATCTCAATAACGATTCTGCAGTTTTTATGCCTAAAAGTTTTCGATGTGAAAATACAGAAGATTTAAAAGATTTACAAAATCTTAATAATGGTCGTTGTGTGATTACATCTGATGTTGCAACACTAAGTATAGATTCTAAGGCACTTTCAGAATCAAAAACATACCGCTACAAAACAATGCCAACTATATTTTTGCAATATATCACAAAAATAGAAAGATTGAGCAAAGAATATGATCGCATTCAAACACAATATCACAACAAAGTAGCAGCATTACAACAAAAAGTCCATGAAGATCTAGATGATATTCAAACAGAAATTGACATGCTTGCAACCGCTGAAATGCAAAACAATGGATATAGACATAGTTGTGGGCACAAAAGCACATCTCCACAAGAGAATCTCATGAGGCAGAAACAAGCAATTAAGAAAAATTATAATATTGCTTATGATGAGATTGTGCAACAATATGAAGATGATATGGCAGAATGGCAACAATCTGTTGTTACATGGTTAAATCAATATAACTTTGCTATAAATGAAGTGCGTGTTTATACACACACGAATAAACTTGCAGAAACAGCATTTGGCGTTTTTGCAAAAGAATATTTCATGTTTAATGAAAATATTCCCCTTACAAAACAAGAACAAAAAGAACGTGATGAACAAAAAAAGCAACTCACAGCACAATACTATGCTGGCTTGGAGGCTATGCGAGCAGCAAGCATTACTTTTATTGAGCAAAGCCCATATTTAGAAGAGCATTTGAAAGAGAGTTTGCAAAAAATTGTAGCTGAATATGCAAAGCTTTTTGACCCAAATGCACATAAAAGAAGTGTTAAAATACTAATAACTCCTAAAAATAACAATTTAGTAAAGCTTGGTGATGAAGCACAAAAGCTAATAGCTGCTTATAACACAAAAGGCAATAAAGAAACAGAAATGTTCCAAGCATTATTTGATATTATCAATCGTTATGATATAAAAGCTGTAAAATTATGGCCAGAACAACAGCAATAGATTCTATATAGGGGGAGTGGAGTCTAACTAAAACACCCCAAACCCCTATTAAAGAATGTTAAAACTTATAAACATTATGTATTGGGTAGGGATAGAGATTATAGAGAAAAGCTAAAACTCATTCAATGGTTAAAATAGCTATAATACCATAACACAATGTTAAGTTGCTTTTCTTCAAGCATAATGATAAACAATAAGATAAAAAGATGCTTTGAGATATTTATTACTAGAGTTAGAAATAAATACGCCTAAAAGCGGTATAGCACATACTAGTAATTAAAAACAACATATGCTTTATATTAAAATAAATACATAGCAACATGAAATTCTTCTCTCTGCATTACAAGTGCCTTTGTAAGAATATAAGATTTTCCCTGCATATAATATTAGTATTTTACTTTTAAATGGTATAAAAATATTGGAATAGGCTACAAAATAGCAAGCAACAAACAAATAGTGAATTTCTAAAATATGTAACCATTGGAGTATTGTAAAAGCCTAAAAATGGTGAAATCATATACTAAATCGCTATTAAATTGCAATAATTTAATATAATAGCATAATGAGACTTTTAAATATTTTGCCCTAAAAAAAGCTAAGCATTACTAATCTACACTCGACAAACTTTTTATTTTATCTTATAAACCATATTTATAACCCAAATAACTTTTATTTTTATGCAATACGATGCAATCATATTAACATTTATTTGAGTAATGGCATAGCGTGATTCTATACTCCTACCTATATTTTCCTAAAAATAAAATGTTCTTACTTAAAGCAGAGATTAAAATATGGCTTGTTGGTAATAAACTATATTATGTGTGAGAGAACACTCTTAGCAAATAGAAATGAAAGGTATATACTAAGTATAAATATTCATTCTAAAATAAGCATATCTTTATTGCCAAAATTTTGCATTAAGTCAGAATCTATATTTTTAACAACATATTGTTTAGTATATGGGGAATGAGCTATTTTTTCTTTCTCTTTATCATAACAAGTAAGTGTAAGTGCTATATCACCATTATCTAACTTTTCTCTCACAACAACTGCTAATAAATTGCTATTTTCTTGAAGTTGCTTTAAAATCTCTGTTTGTTGAAAAAAGCCTATCACCTCTTTCATACTTAAGCTTTCTTGTTTAATAGATTCTATGCTATTAGATTCTATATTATTAGATTTTTTTCTTGTAAAGAAAAATATGCCAATAGCAATAACAACAAAACCTATTACACCTATAAGTATATTTGTAGTATTATCTTGCATCATTTACTCCTTTATTCTAAAACAAGCATATCTTTATTACCAAAATTATTTTTAGTTTCAGAATCAAGCTCTTCACTTGTAATACCCTCTGCATTTGTATTACTTTCATTATGCACACCTTCAATCTTTTCTGTGCGTTTATTAAAAAGGCAATTTATAATATTACAATTACCATTTTTTAAATTCTCTTTTACAACAACCGCCAACCTATCCTTATCCTCTTGTAATGCCCTAAGTCGTTTTGGATCTTGAAACCAATTGATGATGTTTCTTGCAAAATTAAGTATTTTAACAAAAGTCTTTTTTATCCATTCCCATGCACTAAGTATAAAATCTAGCATATAAACCTCCCTATTCAATTATAATCATATCTTTATTACCAAAATTATTCTTTAAATCATCGCAAATACTATCTGTTTTTACTTTTAAAAATAAATCACCAATTTCTGCTAAAGGCTCTTTATTTTTATTAAGAAAACAACATTTAAGGATAATTTTACCATCTTGCATTTCTTTTGTAACACTTGCTGCACTATGCTTATTTTGGTTGAAATTATCTTGAATCCATTTCATGAGTTCTTTAAAAGTGTATTGCTGGCATTCTATTTCTGTATAACCCCATGCAGCTAATACTGCCTTAGTGCCAAGCTCTTTTAAATATTGAATTGCCTCTTCAATTTCTATACCATATTTTTTAAAGAGCACTAATAACTCTTTTAACAAATCATCTTTTCTTATCATGATTTTTGCTCCTTATAGTTTTAAAATTTCCTTTTTTAAGGTTTTTTTTAATATTTTTTCCTAAAGATTTATTTCTGTTTTCTGCTCCATGTGCTTTATCAAACTCTTGTTTATAAGTCTTAAACGCTTTCTTAAAACATCTAAAATCAGGCAGTATATCATCTTTTGCCGCTGCAATTAAGCCATTTAAAACTGCATTCTTAATCTCACGCCCTGAAAATCCATCTGCCAATTCACTTAATGTATCTAATTCGCACTCACTTAGCCTATCTGCTCCTTTCTCATAGAGTTTAGGTGGGATATGTTTTAAAATAATTGTTTTTCTCTGCTTTTTGTTTGGTAACTCAAAACAAATAGAACGCAAGATTCTGCTATGAAATGCTTTATCATAATTTTCAAGTAAATTTGTAGCAAAGATAACAATTACCGCCCTTTCCTCTAAAAGCTTCAAAAGCTCACTACGCAAAGAATTTAATGCTTGATCTGCACTCTGTGCTATATTTGAAATCCTTTTGCCTAAAAAGCTATCAGCCTCATCAAAAAATAAGATGGCATTATGCTTTTGGGCTAGATCAAAAGCAGTAACAAGATTTTTAGGTGCATCACCAACAAATTTAGATTCTATATCTGCATAGTTGCTATGGATAATTTGCCTTCCTAGCTCATGAGCAATGATATGCGCACTCATTGTTTTGCCTGTGCCCGGTTTTCCATGAAAATTAATAATCGTCTTTGCTATGCCATCTACTTCTTTAAAACCCCAATCATCATAAATAAGTGATTGCTTCTGTACTAAAGCTATGGTTTCAAGAATGGCTTTTTTTGTTTTCTTGCTTAGCTCTATTTGCTCTATGCTATATCGCGGGTTTTCTATTCTAAGGCTTAGGCTAGGGGCATTCTCTTGTTGCTGTTTGATTG
>JARHZY010000038.1 GCA_029264655.1 Helicobacter sp.
TTGATAGTAAAAAAGGTTAGATTATATGTTTGTTTTATATAATAAATATCACTATATATTGTTATTTTTATTATTTATTTATGGAAAAGTCGCATATGCTAATAATATAGAATCTAACTCAAATAAATTATATATTAGTAATACATTTATGGAATTATACAATTTAAAAGAAATATAAACACCCAATATGATATTTTTCAACCTACATATGATAAATTCTATATATAATAAAATTTATAGAGATAAAGTAATCTAGTTGCTTTTTATATGATATGCCTTACTTTTTTGCTATAATATAAGCTAAAAATAAAAAGGGGAATTATGCAAGAAAATAATGCAGAAAGTGATATAAAAAAACAAGATTCTACGCAACAAGAACACGCTACAACACTACAAGATTGTGCTACACCAAATCTGCAACAAAATACAGATATTGCAAACATAGAAACAAAAAAGGAACAAACCACAAAACAAGACAGAATTACAAAAATATTGCTTGGCATGGGGTTAGCTATATTATTAGGCGGCATTACTTTTTGCTTTGCTTATTTTTATCTCCATGCTTCTTTGAAAGTTGCAACACTTATTGGTATTATTGGCTTACTTGTAACGCTTTGGACAAACAAAGCATTACCAATGGGCGTTGTTTCACTATTGCCAATTATTTTATTTCCAAGCTTTGGAATCTTAGATACAAAAAGTGCAACTGCAAATTACGCAAATCCAATAATTTATCTTTTTTTGGGTGGCTTTATGATAGCAACTGCTACTGAAAAAATCGGCTTGCATAAGGTGATAGCAAAGTTTTTTCTTGCACGTTTTCCTAAAAATACAAAAGGTGCTATTGCAGCACTTGGCGTTGCTTCTGTGATGCTTGGGACAGCACTCTCAAATTCAACTGTTGCACTTTTGCTTTTACCTGTTGCAATGTCAATTACAGATAATAAAATATTACGCACAAGATTCCTACTTGCAGTAGCATTTGGTGCAAGTATTAGTGGTATTACAACACCTATTGGAAGTCCGCCAAACCTCATCTATCTAGGTTTTTTAGAATCTCAAGGATTAGGCGGCATAAGCTTTACTACTTGGATTTTTATGATGGCTCCACTTACATGCCTTATGCTTTTTATGATGATACAAATCTTATCTTATGGCGTTGGCAACCAACCATTAAACCTTAGCCTCTTTGATTCTGTGCATATAAATGCAACACATAAAAGATTGTTAGTTTTAATTGTTGCATTGCTTTTTATATTGCTTATTAACTCACCAATACGACCACTCTATGATGGACTCGGATTAAATGAAAATGTGATTTTACTTGCATTTGGTTTAATGATGTTTATGCCAAAACTAGGATTTTTAGATTGGGATGATACAAAGTCAATACCTTATGAAATTATCTTTTTATTTGGTGCTGGATTCTGCATTGCTACAGCCTTTTCACAAGCAGAACTTGGCGGGGCATTTACTGCATTTTTTGCTCATTTTAATGGTGTGCCTTTTGTGTTTTTTCTCTTTTTGGCATGCTGCTTTGCAATCATTGCTACAGGGTTTTTATCAACTACTGCACTTATTGCCATACTTTTACCTATTATTGAAGTAGCAACACAACCATTCTTAAGCGATATGGCACGCATATTACTTATGCTTGTTGTAACGATTTGCGCAAGCTTTTCATTTATGATTCCAATCAGCACACCGCCAAATGCTATTGTATTTGCACAAGGCGGCATTAAAGCATGGGATATGATACGCTTTGGGTTTCTTTTAAGCCTTGTTGGTATTGTATGTGTTACGCTTTTTTCATCATGGTATTGGTGGAGCTTCCTTGAGATAAATCCCACTTAATTAGATTCTAAAAGGTTATACATGGATACTAAAAAATATAAAAAAACACAATCCCAAACAAATTACAAAAAAAATACCCAACACAAAAAAGTAAAAACACAAAAACAAAACCAATTTGCAAAAAATAGCACACAAGCAAATAAGCACACAGAAATACCCAACACAAAAAAAGCAACAACACAAAAGACACAAGGGCAATATGGAGAAAAGGCATATAAACTTCTTGCATTACAGCATAACATTTCTCTTAATAAAGCAAAAGATCTCATTGATTCAGGACGGGTAAGCATTAAAGGCAAACGGCTTGAAATTGCACGTACATTGCTCCCAACAAAAACACACTTTGAAGTGCTTGAAGCACCTTGTGCCATTTTATTTGAAGATGAACAAATAATAGCCCTTGATAAAAGCGTGGGAATTGAAAGTTATAGTCTTTTAAAGCTATACCCACATTGCAAACTTATCAATAGACTTGATAAAGATACAAGCGGTGTTATTCTTTTAGCAAAAAATGAAAAAATACGCCAAACTGCTATTATGGCATTTAGACAAAAACAAGTAGAAAAAGTCTATTTTGCACTTATAGAGGGGAAGCTTTATGATGAAATAATCATTGAAAAAAAGATAAGCACACAAAAAGATTCAAAAGCAAAAAGCCATATTGATAAAGATGGATTAACTGCACAAAGCAAAGTTATCCCACTGCAAATTCTTGAGCAAAAAACGCTTGTATCTGTGTATATCCCAACAGGGAGAACACACCAAATACGCATTCATCTTGCTAGCATAAAGCACCCAATAATTGGAGATATTATTTACAATAAAACAAGCAAAATAAAGGCAAAAAGATTAATGTTACACTGCCATAAAACAGCATTGCTAGGTTATACATTAGAAAGTCAAATAGATATACATAAAGCCTTTGGCATTGCATAATTATACAAAGTCTTTTGAAGTATAAACGCTACATTGTTAGTTTTTTAGTATGTATATAACTTACACAAAAGCCAAAGCATTGCATAATACTTAGCAATATTATACAATGAGAAATTATGTAAAATCAAGGTAAAAATAAAAGTTTATTAGGGAGGAAAACATGAAGCATGCGATATTTTTTCTTATTTTTTTACCATTTGGGTATGCTAAGGCTAATTTCACTGATATACACATACAACAAATTTACAAAGCCCAATCTGAATTATACGAAAAATGGGAGAAACAATGGGGAAATTATGAATGGAGTGATAATTCTATAAGTAATAAGTCCTATGCCTTTGAGACTGCTTATATTATCATAGAGATGATTGATAAAGATGATATAGATGGCTTAAAATGTCTATATCAAGTCCTACAAAAAGACAAAAAACATAATATGGCATTTTTAAATGAAATAATTGGCGAACCAACATTTGAAAAAGAAGCCATAGAAAAAGAAAATGTCAAAGCATTGGAATTTTTTCTGCACAATGGGGTTGTAGAAAATGACGCGACAATTATAGATATTGATGCGGGACAAGAGTATAGTTTATTGGAATTAGCCACCCAAAAACTTCAGGAAGCTAAAGCTAAAGGAGATTCTAAGGCAATACAAAATTATGAAAAAATTATAAAACTTTTAGAATATAGAATGTATTAAAAACTTTTGTATTTTATATGAAAGTTTAGAGAAGCATATATATATATTGATTATATTGAGTTATATTATATTTATTTACTTATATCTTTATATGCTATAGAGTTATATTGTATGTTATACAAATAATACATTTATACTTATTATAAAAATAAATCATTATAGCTTTATCATTGAAATTAGAAAATTTTATTGCCTGAAGTATGATGGATTTATTGTGTTAATATACAAAATATATTCTTAGCAATATTTTTGCTTATGATAAGGATTGCCACCTAAGTCTTCATATTTGCAGTTTAAAGCATTATCGTTGGCATTATACTTATTGGGTTAGGTAATATTCCAAAATTTTATACTTTAACACGCTTGCAAAGTATATATAATAATATAACTTTTGCACTACCCATAGCATTAAATCTCACAGAATCTATATTGCTATATTATAAATGCTATAATTCTATTATGCTGCTATAAAATATTTTGTTTATTATTGCTGTGCAATCTTCTTTCTTGCTTCTGCTACCATTTGTATAAGCTCTAAAGCTTCTTGTTGTTTTTTTTCATGTATAAGCAATGTAGCATATATATCATAAATGGCTAATTCTGCTTGGTTATGTTGTTGGGCAAGTGCTAACCATGCTCTAGCTAACTCATAATCTTTTGCCATTAAGCTTGCTTGTGCAATCTGTAAAATATGCTGCATTGAAAAATCGCCAATTATAAGCTCTTTATTATTACTCTCAATCTTAGGAGCATTTGCAAGCAGTAAATCACCGCCACTACTATATTCTGCAAAATCTTTTGGTCTTAATCGCTCTCCATCTTGCAAAGCATGTAATGAAACATACCCACTCAATAATACAGAATCTCCCATAATCGTTACACGAGCCCATGTATCTTGAATAGCCTTTAATGTAATATACAAAGTCGTATTGGGTATGGTTTGAGGAAAATTAAAGCAAAGTTTTTGCCCCTTTTTTATAACTTGCAGTTTTTTTGCTTGTTTATTTCTTTGTTGCATAACATAGGCTGTTGGTAGCACAACCTGCAAACAAGTAAAATGAGTGTGTATGCGTTTAGGGGTATAAATTGCTATTGTTTTATGGCTAGTTTCTATACTATTTGGTAATTGCATAATATTTGCATATGAGGTATTTTGCAAAGCTATATGTGGCTTTGCAAGAAAACGCAATATACCAAAAAAGCATAATGCCATAACAAAAAGTATAAGCCACAAACGTAACATAATGGATATTACTTATTTCAATATATGCTTTTTACTTGCTAAATAAGCTTTGGCAAGTGTTGATTCTTTTGTGCAATAACCACAATTTGGCACAAATATAATGCGTTTTTGCGTTAAAAGCATGCTTAATTCTTTTTTTAATCCTTTTTTACTCATAGAAAGCTCTTGTGCATATGCATCATTCACGCAAAAATAAGTGCTATTAGCATTCAATGCAGTAATCATAGCTAGCAAATGATCCTTATCGCGTAAAAGCACAAGATCAAGTTTTCCATCGCTACGTATCTTTACAACCTTTGCTTCATATTGGCTAAAAAGTGTAAGCTGTTTTTGTAATGTGTTATGATAAATCATACCATAATGATAATATGGTAATACAACGCACAATACACCAAGATGAGAGCTT
The DNA here is from genome assembly GCA_029264655.1 of Helicobacter sp. Taxonomy (GTDB): domain Bacteria; phylum Campylobacterota; class Campylobacteria; order Campylobacterales; family Helicobacteraceae; genus Helicobacter_A. The sequence goes on from JARHZY010000038.1 coordinate 5,140, forward strand.
GAAAGCGTCCATAATGATACTTTTTTATGCAAAAGTTTTTGTGTTTTGCATGGTTTGATTAAAGGAGTAATATCTTTTTTTGCAATTAATCTATGCATTTTATCGCGTGTAATTCTCACAACAATATGTGTATAAGACATATAATTTTGTGGAGATTTTGTAGGCATGAAAATATCTTTTGCAAGTCCAATATCAAGAAAAAGTCCATGCTCATTACTTGCTTTAATTGGCAAAAGAGTAATACTATCAAGCATTGCTGTTGGCTTTTGTGTAGTCGCTACAATCCTATCATTAGAATCTGTATAAAGAAAAACTTGTATGCTATCACCAATACGCTCATTACCACTTACATAAGCATTAGGGAGTAACACATTTGTATAAGAATCATGTTTTATATGTGTGCATGGCTGTGTTTTTGCCAAATAGATTCCATGTTGTGTTTTTCGCACAACATAAAGTTCTTGTAAAGAACCAATCATATCAAAAAGTGCATGTTTATGTAAGGGTATGTGTTTTAGTGTATTGTCTCTCACATTATTGTTCCCCACGCAACTGATAGGTAATATCCCCTGCCCCAAGCCCCACAATAATACCTTTTTGCAATGTTGCTATAATATTATTATTAGAATCTAAAAGATGTATATTTGTTTGTTCTCGCTTTATCTTTTCTGCAAAAATAGGTTTATATGCTTTAAATAAAGTGGGGAAATCAAAATCAATCTTTTCTTCTCCTGCAGCCCACACAGGCAATATCACCAAAGTATCACATGCAGCAAAACAAGCACAAAATGCTTCTAAATTATCTCGGAGACGCGAATATTTATGCGGTTGAAAGATTGCTGTAATTTTATAATTATTGTGGGAATCTTTTTGCAATACTTGTTGCTCTTCTAAAAGCAGGGCATATTTTTTTGTAGCTTCTAGTGTTGCAATAATTTCTGTTGGATGGTGGGCATAATCATCAATAATGCATGGTGCATGCTCTTGCAAGTGTTGCAATATATCAAAACGTTTTTTAATCCCTTTAAATGCTAAAAGATTATTACGGATTGTTTCTAAAGGCAATAAATCATATGCACTTAAAATTGCCATGCTTGCATTTAAAGCATTATGGTATCCGATACCATAAATACTAAATTGCCCTAAATCTCGAAGTGTAAAAGTTGTATAGGGTAAAAAATCCCTAAGCTCATAGTTAATATTTTGTATATCACACTCTGGATATAAACAAGTAATATGTGGTTGCTTTTTACTTTTTTTGAGACGCATATAAAGTTGTTGCAATACTACACACTGCATATTTAAAACAACATGCTTGCCAAGCTCCATAAATGCAAGATAAGAATCTTGTAATTTCATAAAGTCATTATCATAGCTTTCTAAATGTTCAGCTTCTGCATTCAACACAATGCTTTTATAAGGATTTGAGTTTAAAAAACTCTTATCACTCTCATCTGCTTCAAATACAAGTAATTCATCTTGAGATACACGCACATTAGATTGAAACTCTTTGCTAATTGCTCCAATAATTGCCCCACTATGTGGCAAAATAGCAGCCAATATCGCACTTGTGCTTGATTTTCCATGTGCTGCACAAATGCTTAAAACTTTCTTTTTACTTAATAGAATCTTGAGTGCTTCTTTACGTGATAAAATTTGCTTATGTAGTCGTTTTGATTCTACAATTTCTATATTAGAATCTTTAATAATTGCTGAATGAATGATAATGTCTTTGTCAAATATAACCTCTTTTGCATGTGGTATATTAATAGCTATCCCTTCATTGTGTAACGTTTGTGTAATTGAAGTATCCTTAATATCTGAACCACTTACTATTGCCCCTTGTGCTTTTAAGAATCTTGCCAATCCGCTTACACCGATACCACCAATACCAATAAAATGCACTTTTAATTGATAAAAATCCATTATAAACCTTAATGAAAATAATTCAAAGCCTTAATTATAATATTTTTTTTATGTTTTTATGAGAATATTTTTACTCTCTTATATAAGAAAAGTAAAAAAGCCTTTCACTATAATATAATCTATGCTATATGCTAAGTTAAAATATGTATTAGCAATGCTATAGATTCTATAAAAATGCAAGCAGTTGCTAGAAACTACATGCCTATACTATGAAACAAAAAAGCAAGCATTTAGTTAGCAAATAAGAAGTATCCAATCTTAAATCTGTGATATTAAAAATAATTATATTACATTTGCAGTAAAAATAATTTCAACATTTGCCCATGTGATGCCACCATGCCCCGCTGCTGCAGCACTTAAAGCTTGCAATGCTTTTGTGCCCTGCCTAAAACTATGCAAATCAAGCTTACCTTTTGCTATAAGTTGCTTATTTGCTATCGTATATTCAAGTGGCACAATAGTTGATTCTTTACCAATGGTGATTTTTGCACTAATAAGCCCTTTTTCCTCACCCTCTATTACTTTTATAAAGGTAACCTGTATATTATTTTTACCTGTTAATATAGGGAAAAATACCTTATTCATATTCTGTGTTGCCTCTGCATTGTCTGGAATCTCACTGCTTGTTGGGACAATAATAGCATGTGCATTTTGTAAAATACCGCTAAGACTTTTTGTGTCTTTACCAAAACTATATTGTATTTGTTTAAAAGAACCGCCAATATCTGCCATTACAGATGTTTTATAACCTACAAATGCCACTTGCACACTTTTTGTATCAATAGTATTTGCATATAAGTATGTGCTTGCTATAACACTACATAAACCTGCTATCATTGCTTTTTTCATAAAAAAATCCTTTCAAGTAAAATAGCTAACTATCATAGCAAGCCTTTTTAAATATATCTAATTTTCCAAATCATTTTATCTAAAAATACATCTATTTTACACTATATATCAAAATCATCACATAGAATAAGCAAAAAACCACACATCCTAGACCAATAAAAACAAATATTAAAAATTGCATAATAATTATATGTATCTTTGTATTATAATCTATACATGAAGAAATTTTATATTTTGAGATATGCTAAAGCATAAAATACAGAATATAGTGCATACTATCTATAGCTCACAATATAAATTATAATGCTTTTTATATATAAACCCACTCAATCCAACATGCATAAAGAAAACCATAAAAACAACAATAAATTCTAGAGAACATGCACCTCATAAATATAATCTTTACTATCCATACTATAACGTAGCTCCCGTATGAG
>JARHZY010000037.1 GCA_029264655.1 Helicobacter sp.
AGGATTAGAAGCACATAAGCTCTCCGTGCTTTTGCGACTAAAACATATAAAAGATTAATAAAGTTAATTTTATTTTAATCATATGAAAATATTATAGATTTTATAGATATAGATAGAGAGATAAAGATTTTTAATTAAAATTATGATTTTATGTTATAATATCTGTTTTATTTCAACTCTCATTAAGGTGTATTGTGAAAAATTTATTTATATTTTTAATTCTATTTTGTATGCTTCCAAATACCATGTTTGCATATCTTGATCCGGGCACTGGTTCTTTATTACTATCGTCTATTATTGCACTGATTGCTTCTGCAATCTTTTTCTTTAAAAATATTTTCTATAAAATTACTGCATTAGTAGCTGGGGGGGGGGGTAACTGCTCTTAAAAAAGCAAAACAAGATAATCATAGTCTTGTTTTTTATAGTGAGGGCAAACAATATCACAATGTTTTTAAACCCATATTAGCGTATTTAGATTCTCTTGCCTATCCTTACACTTATCTTACCTCATCGCAAGAAGATTTAGACTTATATTTACAAGCACAAGATTCTATAAAATCCATTAATCCTAATGCTCAATTTGAATATATAGGAAGCAGTGATAGCAATAAGGCTATTGCACGATTAAATAGTTTGCAGGCTGATATTGTTATGATGAGTACGCCACAATTACATGTATTGCAAATTAAACGTAGCAAAGGAGTAAAACATTATTGCCATATTATTCACTCTTTGCCACATGTAGATATTTATGAGGTATTTGCCCTAGATTATTTTGATAGTGTTTTTACAAATTCTAATATTCATACAGATTTTATCCGCAAAGTAGAACAAGTGCGGCATTTACAACATAAAGAAGTTGTTGTTACTGGTTGCACTTATCTTGATGTCTTGCAAGAGAAACTGCTAGCCTATCAGCAATTACCAAAACATGAAAAAATAAACTTTTTTGCAAAGCAAACAACATCTATAAATACAATATCTACTAACAACACAACACAACCATACACAATTCTTTTAGCACCATCGTGGGGAAGAGAGGCATTATTGAGTAAATATGGTATGCAGCTTATCCAACCTTTTATAAACACTGCATTCCAGCTTATTATTCGCCCCCATCCACAAAGCTATACTTCAGAAGCTAGGCTTTTAGAATCATTAAAAGAGCAAACAAAGGATTGCCAAAATATTGTATGGGATAATAACAGAGATAATATTTATGCTTTGGATTGTGCAGATATGATGATTGGAGACTTTTCTGGTGTGATATTTGATTTTGTTTGTCTCTTTGAAAAACCAGTGCTAACACCTGAATTTCATTTTAATATTGTAGGTTATGATTTAGAAGATATTTATGATACTCCTTGGGTAAAAGATGCTCTTATGCGTATAGGTAAAAGTATAAAAACTACTGATTTTGATAAATTACCATCTATTGTAACAGCCTTATTGCAAGATAGGGAGGGTTATACTAAATTACAAGAAAGTATTAAAGCAATGAAAGCGGAGCTCTGGGCATATCAAGGAGGTGGTGGCATACAATCTGCAAAAGAAATCTTAAGAATCCAAAAAGAGATTCTAGAAGCAAAACTACATGATAAATTAACTTTACACCATAGTATTAATACAATTGAACATATTTTGCAAATAGTAGATAACAAAGTTTGTATAACAAAGGGGGTATAATGGGTGAAATTTTATATTACATTTGTATTTTTCCTTTAGAGCAATTGCTTGATTGGGCATTATATACACTTTTTAAAGCAACAAAAAATTATGGCACAAGCATTATACTTTTAAGTTTAGTAGTTAATCTTTTTTTATTAAAAATATTTCTTTATACAGATAGAAAGGCACAAGCTGAAGCAGCCTTAAAAGAAAAATTAGATAAAAGGATTAAAGGATGGAAAAGCGTATATAAAAAAGCAAAACTCTATGCTTTTACACAAACACTTTATAAGCAACACCATTACCATCCAATCTTTGCATTACGTAGTCTTGGAGGATTAGCATTGCAAATTCCATTTTTTTGGGCAATGTATGAGATTATTAAAAGTGCTACATATCTCCAACATGTAAGTTTCCTTTGGATTGCTGATTTAAGCAAACCAGATTCTATTGCTCTGTTTGGTTTAAATGTGCATGTATTGCCTTTACTTATGACTGCTTTTACTCTTATTAATGTTTTTTATAGCACAAAGGAGAAAGGAGCTAGAATACAGGGAACTCTTATAACATTATTTTTCTTAGTATTGCTTTATGATATGCCTAGCAGCTTAGTATTGTATTGGACTTGCAATATGTTGTTTGCTTTGTTTAAGGAG
>JARHZY010000087.1 GCA_029264655.1 Helicobacter sp.
AAAAGTTGATTGATACAGATTGGTATCCTTCTTATAAGCATGCAGGAGAATATCATCTTACTATGTGGTTTGACCATGCTAATGATAAATACGAAGCTGTTTATATTGGAGAAAGGGGAGGTGTTGATTTTGAATATTCTTTTGATAGTGAAAAAGAAGCTACTGATAAAATGCTACAAGAAAATTAAAAGAAGAATTTAAAGGTTATAAATATTTCCCTTATGATTTGATATGATATGTGGCTAAATTATATGTGGATATTATATGCATAAGATAGATAAAGGATAAAAAATACAAAAAATTATGGAATCATATTATTATAGATTTGTAATGATATAGATAAGATTTAAAAAAATTATTATTATGCAGGTAGTAAAGCCATGATAATTATATATGTTGTAATATGGCAACTACATTTTATGGAAGATGAAACATATTATAAAACATAAAAGGCTTTAGAAGTTTTTAATATTCTTTTTCTGTTGCTTTCTTTATGCCAAACTACCACTCTCATAAAAACCAAGCTATATACCACGCTAACAACTATACTAAGAATGTTTTAATAGCTATATTTATGGAAATAATGCAAGTTGTTCTAGAGCTTTTTGTTCATCAAAACCAAAACGAATGTTAAGGTTTTGGATTGCTTGTCCTGCTGCTCCTTTGACTAGATTATCAAGGGCACCCATCATAATTACTCGTTTATTGCGTTTATCAAGGCATACGCCAATATCAACAAAATTGCTACCTTTTACCCAATGCGTTTGTGGTGCTTCTCCATATTGTAATACACGCACAAAATATTTATCATGATAAAACTCTTCATAAAGAGACTGAATCTCTTGCTCTGTAATTGTGTCGTATTTACTATGTAATTGTGCATATGCTGTGATTAGAATCCCGCGATTCATAGGAATTAAATGCGGTGTAAAACTAAGAGTAATATCATGATTTGCAAGCATCGAGAGATTTTGTTCAATCTCTGCTGTATGCCGATGGTGTAAAAGCCCATATGCCTTAACATTCTCATGCACTTCACAAAAAAGATTCTCAAGTTTTGTGCTACGTCCCGCACCAGAAACACCACTTTTTGCATCAATAATAATACTCTGTGTTTGAATAATACCATGTGTTATAAGCGGTGCAATACATAATGTGCTACAAGTAGGATAACAACCCGGATTTGCAATTAAATTTGCTATACTAATTTCGTTTGCGTAAAGCTCACTTAGCCCATATACAGAATCTTGTAAAAGCAATGGATGTGGATGTGTGAAATGATAATATTCTTCATATTTTTTCGGGTTTTTTAAACGAAAATCTGCAGATAAATCAATAATAACACAACGCTCAAGCATGCTTTTTGTTAATATTTTTGCCAAAAATTCATGTGGTGTTGCAGCCAATACACAATCACTTGTTGCACATACTTCCTCTAAAGGTAAATTCTGCATAGACGAATCAAAATGTTTATAAAAATGCCCCAAACTCTTATCTATGCGTTGTCCTGCTTGCGTATTCGCACCAAAATAGTGTAGTGTTATGCCATCATGTGCCTTTAAGATTCTAAGAACTTCTGCACCGCTATAACCACTTGCACCAAGCACTGCCACTTTTATCATATCTTATCCTTTTATATTAATATAGAATCTAAACAAGAAATTCATTTTCATAAGCACGTAATAATGCAATAAAAAGAGCAGTAATTGCTGGTCCAATAATAATACCCCAAAACCCAAATGCTCCAATTCCTGCTAAAATCGCAAAGAAAATAGCAAACTCATTGATTTGCAAAGGTGTGCGTAAAATGCGTTTATTTACAATACCTATAAGCCACGGCTTTACAACATTATCGATAATAAAGCCAATAAAAACTGCACTATAAAGCCCGATAATCACTGCACCTTTAATATTATCTTGATATATAAGTATAGCACATATTGGTAGCCATACAATGACACCACCAACAATTGGAATCATAGAGCAGATTCCATATAAAATACCAAGCAACACGCCATCAAAACCAAAAAAATACGCAATAATTCCAAAAGCTGTCCCCTGCATAACAACATTAAAAAATGTAGAAAGAAAAACTAAGCGTAAGGTGCCACTTACTTCTTTAGCTACTTCATTAATTTGTTGTTCCTGAAAAGGTAAAATGCGTTTCATATACTTAAATAAATATTCACCCCAATAAAAAAATACAAAAAGAAACACAATAATCACAAAACCATCGATAATAAACTTTACCCCATTTTCTCCTACTATACTAGAAACTTTCAATAATAAACTAGAGAGCTTCCCAAACGAAATCTCACGAAGCAATGAAGGTAAATAATCTTGGATAAAGGGGAGATGTGTAGCAATCTTTTCTAATGTAAGCTTACTTGCGTCAAAGACATTTTGCAACATATTCCAATTAATCATTTTTATGCCAAGAAAAGCCCTATAACACACAAATAATACAGGTATAAACACAAGCCCAATCATAAGAAAAAGTGCACTAAGAGATGCCATAAAAGCATTTTTTATAAAGTTTTGTAACCAATTTTTTAACCAAAAAGTTGCAATACAAAGCAGTAATGCAATAAGTATATTGAATAAATAGGCTTGATATAACACAAACATAGCACATAATACACTGATAAAAAAGAAGCCAAAGAACACTTTATTTTGCACTATTTTCTCCAAATCTTGAATGCATAAAAGTATAGCAATGTATGATAAATAGCACAAATTGCCTATTGAATATTAGTTTTTAATCTTGTTTTTTATCTATTATATTTAAGATATATATAAAAAGTATTATAGAAATTTATATAATATTATTTGAAAAGATTCTGTTATAATTATCTGAATATATAAAAGGAAAACATAATGATAAAATATTGTTATCTATTGGGATTATTTATAATATATTTGCAATATGTATGTGCCGATTCTTTAATGCAAACACTTGATACAGATATTTCTGTGTTTGAAGAGCAGTTTATGACAGAGCAAGAATATGGGAGCTATCTCTACCAAGACCCACGAGGTATAAGTTGCAAACGATGTCATGGCGAGTATGGTAGGGGGCAACATCTTATTACCTATGTCAATAGAGGAAAAACAATAGAAATTAATGCTCCAGATATTACACAGCTTGACATACAAAGCTTTACTGCAGCCCTACATAAAACAAACACAATCATGCCAAAATACCATCTTACAGATTCAGAAATACACGCAATACATAAATATATCACAACGCAATAAGTTTATTATTAGATGTTATTTCTTTGTAAGAAGCATGGGTGTTGCATGGTTTCACGGTATATCAAATTTATGCTATAATTATAAGTATAATATTTAGGAGTAATTTATGGGATTTTATAACTCTAAAGCCTTTAAGATATTAAAACAAGACGGTATTGTTAAATCGCTTAATTATTTTTTCAGAAAACATGAGATTTTATCAATTTTTAATCAATTATTGATTCCATTTTTGATTTATATTTATCCAAAAATTATTTTGGATAGAAAGCAACATGTGAGCTTTATTGCATTAAGAAGGAAGTTTATTGATAATTATAAAAGAATTGTCAGTATAGATCCTATGTTTTTTAAGAATAACCTTAAAAAACATGTAGAATGGTTAGAATCTGATATATTTAAACAGGAGTATATTGAATTGGTTAAAAAATATAATGTATAAATTTTTAATATATTTGATATTATAAATTTTACCCCCCCCCCCCCCATAGACAAACAAGATATAGAGCA
>JARHZY010000134.1 GCA_029264655.1 Helicobacter sp.
TAAAGTATCCATTATTCCAATCTGCCATTCTATACCCTATATTTAAAATAAGCTTATTTGCAATATTTACAACATAATATCACTTTAAATTATAACATATTTTGATATTATTGTGTGGTTAATATGAATAGGTTTGCAACGAATATTATCTTAGAGTGCTAAAACTTATTTAAAAGTAGTATGAAGAGATTAATTATTTATTGTAAATATTTAGTGATATAATTTATAAAAAAGGATATGACTATGAGATTTTATATCATATGTGTGTATTTATTTATGATATTTTGTAATGCAAAAGAATTAGATTCAGTATATGCACAAACAATGATACAGAAGTATGAACCATTTTTTAGGGAAGCTCTTGTGCAAGGATATGAGCATTTTAAAATACGCAAAGATTCGCAAAGCGGGCTTTCCTATATTGATTTTTGTATGTATCCCCCAGATAGAAGCCTGCCTTTTGGTGCATTAGATAATGGACGATTTAGGGGTGAACAGATACAGGATTTACCATTCCCATGTGATAAAAGTAGCGGTGCAAAAAAATATTTCATTCATAATGCAACCATAGAATCTAGCTATAAGATTATACGCAGTCTCTCTATTGCAAAATTTCTTGCAGATACAATACCTAGCAACAATACAATAACAACACACCTTTATGCAACAATAACAACTTTATGGCAGATAGATAACAATAGAAAAAGATTGTGGATTTTTTATCGCAATGATACATTACTGCAATCTTGCACCCTTATTTTTACACAAAAGGGTAAGCATACTGAAGTTATTGTGCAATATCTCAATATGGACTAAAAATTACTTTATTTATGTTGGGCTAATAAGCACTATAATTTTTTTATTTTGTAATTGTTTGGCAAAAATTTGCTGTATGACAGATAATCTAAATATATCACCTTGCAATATAATTGTATCTGTATTGGCATTATCTTCTAAAATCTCAAGTACTGCATTTGCTATACCGCAAACCATGCTATATGCAATTCCATATGAATCTAATCCGCCAATACGATATGACATTGCAAGAGATAATGCTTTTGCATAATCAAGATTATAGGTAGTGCCATCTTGTTTCAGCTTAAAACCCAACTCACTTACATAAGGAAACTTAAAGTCTTTTGCGAGTTGCAAAATATGTGTAACTTGAAATGCTTTTGGCAAGCTATTACTCCTATTGTTATGCACTAACCATTCATTAATGGCGGTAATTGTTGCTTGCGGTAATGCTGTATTATCATCTAGAATCATCATAAAAATACTTAATATATCATTGATATTTGTGCTTATTTTATTTGTATCGCAAAGTTGCATTAAGGATTGATAACGTTCATTAAAGATGTGTTGATAATTTGCATAAAGTCTTTTTCCTTGCTTATTTTTGCTTTCATAAGCTTGGAGCATTATCTTTGGATTTAATGCAAAATCACAAGTTAATAATTGTATGCAAGTATCGTTTTCATGCAATAAAATTTGATTTTGCTCTATGCTTAAATCAATAAAAAGGCTTGTTGTACATGTTAATGTGTTTGCAAACTGCATATAATCTTGTGGAGTAGTTATAGGTGTAGCTATTTTTTTTACATTTACTGGAATGAACTTTGGCATAAATTTTTGATTCAACATAAAAAAACTTGCATTGCTTAATGGTTTTTCGATATTGCCAAAATTATCCCAAAAGTTTGGCTCACTGCATCCAATACAACCATGCCCTCCTTGCACAGGCCAACTTGTTTTTGCATTAAATTTAACTTTTGGGCAATTATTATAAGTGTAGGGACCTTTACACCCAACCTTATAGAGACAATAACCTTTTTGCATATTTGGATCGTCAAAAGATTCTACAAAGTCTCCAGACATAAAAAAGCTTTTACGCTCACATAAATCATGCACGCTTTTATTATATGCCCACAATGGTCTTTTCAACTCATCAAGTTTTGGTGCTTCTGCAAAGATATAATAATAAAGCAGGGTTGCTACAATATTTTTATCACTTGGAGGACAACCCGGAATATTAATAATTTCACAATCAAAAAGCTCGCTTAAGGCATGTCCATTTGTTGGATTTGGATATACACTTTGAATCCCACCAAAACTCGCACATGTCCCAATTGCAAAAACAGCTTGGGCATTATGGATAAGATGTGCTACCTCATCATAGCCATTTCTATTACCAAGTGTAATATATTCTTGTGCGAAACCCATAGGCACGCTACCTTCAACAAGTAACACATATTTTTCATGAGCATGAGTATGCTCTAAAGTTGCAAGAGCACCATGCCCGCTTGGAGCCATTAATAAATCATGATATACAACTTTAAAAAGATCAAAAATCATTGTTTCAAAGCTTGGTGTTTCTGTCCGCAATAAACTTTCACTACAGCCTGTGCATTCTTGCAAATGGAGCCATATTACTTTGACATCTCCCATATGCTCTAAAATTTCTACGCAAGTTTCAAGCATTGTGCTTGGCACACCAATAAGTGCAAGTTGTTGCTTTATCCATTTTTTCTCTGTTTCGTTTTGCAAATGTGTTGTTTTTTGTGTATGTGCCAATGATTGCAAGCGGTTTTGCAATTTTTCTTCAATATTCTCTGCTTTTTGTAATGCCATAATATTATCCTCCTTAAATTGCAATGCAATAAAGTTTTTTATTGTATCATAAAAACAATAAAAAGAACTTTTAATGCTTTGTTATTTTTTTGGTATGATAGTAGCAATATATTGCAGATTGCATGCAACAAGAGATAAGAAATAGATTCTATTTAGCAAAAATGTGATATATTTTGCTAGAATCTGCACTATTTTAATATAAAGGGGCTTTGTATGTTTGTAGATGATAATTTGCTTGATAAGCTTGAAAAATTAGCAATGATACGCATTGCACCTCAAAAACGTGCTATGTTTAAAGAAGAATTAAGTGAAATCATTGCAAAAATGGATAGTTTGCAAGAGGTAGATACAAGTAATATTGTATTACAAAAAGATGAAAAAACACCTATGCGAGATGATGTGCCAGAACATGCAATGATACGCAACCAAATATTAAGCCAAGCACCAAAATCTCAAGATGGTTATTTTATTGTGCCAAAAGTAATAGGATAATTATCCCATATGAAATAAAAATATCTCAAGTAACTATAATTAAATACGTCTATGCTTGAGTTATAAAATAAATATTCTGCAATAAGGAAAAATATGAGTAATTTCGAAACGATTATAGGTTTGGAAGTGCATGTGCAACTCAATACAAAAACAAAAATTTTTTGTTCCTGTCCAACAAGTTTTGGTGAAGAGCCAAATACCAATGTTTGCCCGGTTTGCTTAGGGTTACCCGGTGCACTTCCTGTGCTTAATAAGGAAGCAGTAGCAAAAGCCATATCTTTTGGCACTGCAATTGGTGCTACTATCCATCAAGATTCTGTATTTGCACGTAAAAATTATTTCTATCCAGATTTACCAAAAGCATATCAAATTAGCCAATTTGAGATTCCAATTGTTGGTAAAGGGCAACTTGATATTGAAATTGATGGTATGACAAAAACCATAGGTATTACACGTGCACATTTAGAAGAAGATGCAGGTAAAAATATCCACGAAGGTATGCATTCAAAAATAGATTTAAATCGTGCTTGCACTCCATTATTAGAAATTGTAAGCGAACCAGATATGCGTAGTAGCACTGAAGCAATAGCATATTTAAAAAAATTACATGCTATTGTTAAGTTTCTTGGCATAAGTGATGCAAATATGCAAGAAGGAAGTTTTCGTTGTGATGCTAATGTGTCTATTCGCCCAAAAGGTGAAGAGCGATTTTATACACGTGTTGAAATTAAAAATCTAAATAGTTTTAAGTTTATCCAAAAAGCGATTGAATACGAAGTAGCACGTCAGCGGAATGCATTTGAAAATGGCACTTATGAAGAAGAAGTATATCAAGAAACGCGTTTATTTGATACTGATAAAGGGGTTACTAAATCTATGCGTGGTAAAGAAGAAAGTGCAGATTATCGGTATTTTAATGATCCTGATTTATTGCCTGTATTTTTAGATGAAGCATTACTGCAACGTGCAAAAGCCATTCCTGAAATGCCTGATTCTAAAATTAAACGCTATGTAACAACACTTGGTATTAAAGAGAGTGATGCTAAAATATTGGTGCAGGATATAGATATAGTGAGTTATTTTGAATATTTAATTGACAAGGGTATTACACCTCGCACAGCATGCACATGGCTTAATGTAGAATTACAAGGTAGATTAAAAAATGGCAATACGCTTGCTACTTGCGGTATCACAAAAGAAACATTTGCAATATTAGTCCAACGTCTTGAAGAGCAAAAAATTAGTGGTGCTGGTGCAAAAGAGATTCTTGATGTATTGGTAGCACAAAGGGGTGGTAATGTTGATACATTGATTCAAGAATTAGGTTTAGAACAAATTAATGATGATAGTGCGATACTACAAGTCATTGATACAATTTTATCCAATCATGCTGACAAAGTTGCTGAATATAAAGCAGGAAAAGAAAAAATGCTTGGCTTCTTTGTGGGGCAAGTTATGAAACAAACAAAGGGTATGAATCCGGCACGCGTTAATGAATTATTACGCGAATGCCTACAAAATTAGTTTTTATAACTTCTATTGCTGTAGAGATTTCTAATTAATGGCAGCAAGAAACTTAAAAAATCATATCATAACATTATAGAATCATGGATTCAATCTTTTTCATATTTTTTGTTTTCACAAGTTTTATATTAAGATGAAATATATTGTTGCTAACTTTAGTTTAACTAGATTAAGCTGCATTTATAATGTAATCAAAGAAAACAATATATCACGATAGACTTTAGAATCAATTATCATTTATTAAACATTCAAGTATGCTAAATAGTCTATCTTGATTATTTTTAATTATCTACAATTATGTTCATTGCTAGTTTTATGTTATATTTAATAAAAAAGAACATGATTTAGATGATTTTTTAAAGTCTTTTGGTAATTCGAAAGAAAAAGCTTATAAGGCGGTTTTAAAAAAATAGAAAAAGATTATACAAGCGGTAAAGTTTTTGAAAATTTTACACAAGGGTATATTACAAACATTAATGGATTTAATATTGAAGTAAAAGGAATTATAAAAAATGGAGAACCAAAAATTGGAACAATGTTTCAATCTAGAACATTTAATTAATATTCAAGAATTGGAGAAAAAAATTATTGAATGTTTTTCCAAAGAACAAAAATTACTTTTAGATCATTTTAGACATGCTAATATTGTTTCTAGAAAAGCTGATGAGTGTGGATATTTTGCCAATATAAAAACTAATCCCACAAGACCAAAAATTCAAGTCAATGGTTTTACTAATTCTTTAAATCTATTTTTAAATGGTGTTGTGATAGGTGGAGCTATGATTTATATTGAAAATGGTTTATTATCAATGATTGAGTGTTACTCTTGGGATGATAATGATATTTTTATGAAATTATTATCAAACACCAACAAACAAGCATATTTATAAAAATTTTCAAAAAATTTAAGATCGTCTATTCTTTTTTCAAGCCCACAAGGTTTTTTATGATTAGAAAAAGAAAAACAACTATTCCTTAGAATAAATAATATCGTTATAACCCCTTACTACTCCTTGTATGCATTCTATATTAGAAAATAATTTTTTACTATAAGTAAAAACTATTTCTTTGCTTTTATTTTATAATTCTTTATAGTGTCCTAAGTTATACTTTCTATCATTAATGTTTTATATTGAATCATATTTATACAACGATAATTTTAAACTCATGCTATTTTAATCTTACTTAACTCATATAAATATCATTATCCTAAAATCTTATATAAAAAATATAAATACTTTCTACTCTTATTCTACTAAATTAGCAACAATATCCCCCATTTCATTACAGCCTACAAGCTTTGAATCCTTATCTATCATATCACCCGTG
>JARHZY010000032.1 GCA_029264655.1 Helicobacter sp.
AACAATGCTATGTAATGAAAAATGTTTATATTATATGGCTTTATAGTAATAATATGGTTTTATTATCTACATTAAACAATAAAAAATGTTATGAATACGTAGTTATATGTTTTTATGGAGCATATTATAAATAAAATAGATAATTTTATGATGCAAAAGTGTATTTATAGAAATAAGTATTTTTCTTTAGGTTTATTCTTATTTACTAACTTAAAAAACCTTTTTGTTGGAATCTAATAAACTATACTCGCACAAAAGATTATAATTAGGAATTATCACAAAATGAATGCATTATGGATTGTCTTACTATTTGCTAAAATAGATGTGTAACTCATTTCTTACTTTTAAAAGTAAGAGTTTTGCCAATAGTGAATGGAAACCATAATGAAGTAATATACTATGTATGCATAGCAATATTTATAAAGCTTGTTGGAATCTTTATAATATTGTGAATATTATATATGATAGAGCAAATAAAATAGCTATATTTTTAAATTTTGTATAGCCACTTTTCTATTTTTTTGTTTAAAGATATAATTTCCAGCAACCACAATATCAACACCAACATTTTTTAATGTGTGGATATTTGTTTCGTTAATGCCACCATCTACTTCTATAAGACATTGCGGATTACGCATAAGTATCATTTCTTTTAAATCTGCTATCTTTTCAATTGTACTTGGGATAAATTGTTGCCCACCAAATCCGGGATTAACACTCATAACAAGCACCATATCAATATCAGCAAGAATATATTTTAATCCATCAATAGTTGTATGTGGATTAATAACCACTGATGGCGATATGCCATAAGCACGAATCTTTTGGATAAGGCGGTGCAGATGGCATTCACTCTCAATATGCACACTCATATATTTTGGTTGCAATGGTGCATATAAATCAACAAAAAAATCTGCATTTTCAACCATAAAATGTATATCGAGTGGTGTTTGCGTTATATGTGGAATCTGCTCTAATACACAAGGACCAAGTGTCATGTTTGGCACAAAATGCCCATCCATAACATCAATATGCAACAAATCACAACCACCTTCTACAACACTTTTAATCTCTTCTTCTAAGTGTAAAAAATTTGCAGATAAAAGACTCGGGGCAACTTGCATGATTGTTGCAGAACTTGAGGTGTTATTAGCAAATAATGGCTCTTTTTGAT
Source organism: Helicobacter sp. (assembly GCA_029264655.1). Taxonomy (GTDB): domain Bacteria; phylum Campylobacterota; class Campylobacteria; order Campylobacterales; family Helicobacteraceae; genus Helicobacter_A. The sequence continues at coordinate 1,175 of JARHZY010000032.1, forward strand.
TTTCAATATCTATATTTTTCATAGATATATTTGCTAAATCATCAATATCACGCACATGTTTTAATGAATGAAGCAATTTTTCAAACTTTGGATCTAGCATATCTTGTCCTTGTATGTTTCATAAAATAGCTTATTTGCAAAACTAGCATATTACAATAATACAAAATATTCGTTAATTTATGGGAATAATCCGCATAAAGCCCATTTTTTCAGAGTAATTTTTACAATTTAATATATAACTTTGTATATATAGAGCAAGTTTTTAGTGTGCTGCTAAGTATAAATAAGGATATATTTTTGGTGATATGTAGCATATACATTTATCTTGAATTAATGCAATTTGCTATAACGGCTTCATTGCAACATAGTCTATGCAGTATTATTTAATTTATAATTATTTTCAATTTACTTTTGTATTCACTTCGTTCTTGTTGATTAAGAATTTATATAATTTATATGACGCTACCAAAATAAGAAAAGTATAGTTTATATTCTTATAATAAAGGAATAATTTAAATAACGGAGAACGAAATAGAATATTTATTGTATAATTATATTTCTACATTGTATCAAAAAGGAATGGGGATGCCAGAACTTATACTTAATAAAGATATATTGATTACTTCAAAAACAGACTTAAAAGGCAATGTATTATATTGCAATCAATCTTTCTTAGATTATGCAGAATACAATGAAGAAGAAGTTTTATTTAAATCGCATAACATTGTGCGTCATGAAGATATGCCAAAATGTGTTTTCAAGATTCTATGGGAATATATTAGACAAGGCAAAGAAGTATTTGCATTTGTAAAAAATAAAACAAAAAATAATAATTTTTACTGGGTGTTTGCAAATATTACACCAAACTATAATCAAAAAAATCAAGTAATTGGGTATTATTCTGTGCGGAGAAGAGCAAATCCAAAAGCACTTCAAGTTATTAGTAAAATCTATGAACAAGCATTGCGTATTGAAAAAACGCAAGGAGTAGATAAAGCTTATAGTTTTATCCTTGAACATATAAAAAATACAAAATTATCTTACAATCACTTTATTGTGAATCTCCAAAAGGATGGCGATGTTGCTTAGAATCTTTTTAGCGATAGGGATATTATTTTCTTTTATTGCAACAATATTAGCTTTTTTTGATAAGAGTTTTATTCTTGGTGGTATTATGCTTATTGTCTGTATAGCACAAGGGGTAAGTATATTTTTTGAGACGAAACGCAACCATTTTTTAGAGCGAATTATTGGAGTAACAGAGAATGCAAAAGAAGGTGATTTTGAAAGTCGGGTTATCCATTTGCAGGGAGATTCAAGCCTTGTAAAACTTGGTGGGAATCTTAATGTCTTACTTGATAATCTTGAGGCATTTTTACGCGAAGTTAATACTTCTGTGAGTGCTTCACAAAACCATGAATTTTATAGACGTGCTTTAAGCGAAGGATTAAAAGGCACATTTGTAAAAAATATAGAAAGCATTAATTTTTGTCTTAATAGCATTGAAACAAATGCAAAAGAGAGTATCCAAAATTCGCTTGCACATGCATTAATGAATATGAGTTTGGATAATCAGAATCATGATTTAAAAAACATTAGCACAGATTTAGGACTTGAAATGAGTAAAATGCATGGGGTTAATGACAATATTCAATCACTTGCCCAAATTGCAGAAGAAAATAAAACAAATATTACAGGGGTTGCTGAAAGTATTACTAACTTATTGACACTCATTACACAAAGTAACGATGCAATCAATAATTTTGCACAACGTTCTCATGATATTGGTAATGTAATTCAGCTTATAATTAACATTGCCGCCCAAACTAATCTTTTAGCCCTTAATGCAAGTATTGAAGCAGCAAGAGCAGGAGAGCATGGCAGAGGCTTTGCAGTGGTTGCTGATGAGGTAAGAAAGCTTGCCGAAAGTACACATAAAGCAACTGATGAAATTTCGCTTGTGATTCAAACTATGCAACAAGAAATTACAACTATTCAGGCAGGGAGTGAAGAAGTTTATCGCATTATTAATGAAACGCAAAGCAAAATTGCTTCCTTTATTGATGTGTTTGAGAATCTTGGTCATGAAAGCACAGCTTTATATACAGCATTTAATGTGTTGCAAAAAAGCCTTATTATTAATGTAGCAAAGATTGAACATATCTTATATAAGTCGAATGCATATTTAAGTTTTAAACTTTTTAAGCCAGCACAAGATTTTACGCAACATGCCATATCCCATCTCTTTGAAGATCCAATTTGTCAGAAGGTGCTTTTTAGTCTTGTTAGTGAATCTGAAGTTAATGCAAGCTGTGCTATCATTATGCGTAATATTACTGATGCTTTACAAAAAATTGATAAGGAATTAGATAGCACAGATATTGACTATATTGCTACACGTTTAAATGCTATGGAAGAGGCAAGCCAACAATTTATGCAAAAACTTGACAACGCAATAAAAAAATCTTAACTTTAATATAACATAAATCTTTTTATATAGTTGTCTATAATTGTATTTATTAATATATAAGGAAATGATTTCCATGATAGTTTTTCTCCATTCTTTCACTAAGAATGATTGATTCAATCGTTAATATCTTGATTTTTAACATTTTTTAGTGTAAAATGTTTATTTTTAAATTTTGCGGTAATCTTTGCAAGTTATAAGGATTCTTAACTTCTTTAAAGATAATAGCTGCATATTGTTAAAGGAAAGATTAATGGAACAAACATTATCAATTATTAAGCCTGATGCTGTAAAAAAGAATGTTGTTGGGAAAATTATTTCACGATTTGAAGAAAATGGTTTGCGTATTGCAGCAGCTAAAAAAGTGCAACTTAGTCGTCATGAAGCACAAGAGTTTTATGCTGTGCATAAAGAACGTCCTTTTTATAAAGATCTTGTTGATTTTATGGTTAGTGGTCCTGTAGTCGTTATGGTATTAGAAGGAAATAATGCAGTTGCTAAAAATAGAGAGCTTATGGGTGCAACTAATCCAAAAGAAGCCGCAGCAGGCACTATACGTGCAGATTTTGCAGAAAGTATTGATGCAAATGCTGTGCATGGGAGTGATTCTAAAGAAAATGCAGCTATTGAAATAGCATTTTTCTTTGCAAAAAGTAAAATTTTATAATTTTTATGTGGGCTATTTGTGAAAATTGAATTTAGAAAAATCACAAATAAACCAAAGCCAATTTGCATTACACTTCATAAAGCAAATAGTGATATATTAGATGAAAATGAATCTATAGAAGTGCAAGGTGAAGTTATACGAAAAGATAATAAGCTTGTTATATTTCAAGGCAAAATGAGTGGTTATTTACAACTTATTTGTGCAAGAAGTGGGCAAGATTTTATCTATCAAATTAATGAGAGTTTGGTTTTGTATTTTTCAGATGGAATCTGGGAAGCACAAAACCAATCAAAAGATATTGATTCACTTGATGTCATTGAATTTTTTGATGGTTTTATAGATTTTGATTTTGTGATAACAAGCGAAATAGAATCTATACGATTAGATTATAATATTAAGGAGTAAATTATGGCAGTTCCTAAGCGAAGAGTGAGTAAGACAAGAGCGGCAAAAAGACGCACACATTACAAAGTAACATTAGCAAAGCCAATCAAAGATAAAGATGGTAGCTGGAAGTTACCACATCATATTAATAAATTTACGCAATCTTATAACTAGAATATAACATGTTACAGATTGCATTAGATGCAATGGGTGCTGATAATGGTATTGAGCCTGTTGTATGCGGTTTATTGCAGGCGTTGCAAAAACGAAATTTTAAAGCACTTTTGGTAGGTGATACTAATGCATTGAAGTCTTTCTTAGATTCTAAGAAACCTACAAATGATATGTTGCAACGCATTGAGTTAATACATGCTGATGATTATATCCGTATGGACGAACAAGCAAGTAATGCAAATAAACGCACTACCACTTCTATATACCATGCTATAGGACTTGTGAAGAATAACCAAGCTGATGCATGCGTAAGTGCCGGGCATAGCGGAGCAACTATGAGTCTTGCAACTTTACAAATTGGAAGGATAAAAGGCGTTTCTCGTCCTGCAATATGCACTTGTATGCCAACCATAGAAGAACGTTGCAGTATTATATTGGATGCTGGTGCAAATACAGATTGTAAGCCTGAATATCTTGTAGATTTTGCCCTTATGGGATTCCATTATGCAAAACATGTATTACACTATGAATCTCCTAGTGTTGGACTTTTGGCAAATGGTGAAGAAGATTCTAAGGGAAATGATTTAACAAAGCAAACTTTTCAGCTACTAAAGCATTATGATTTTTTTAAAGGTAATGTTGAAGGATCTGATATTTTTAATGGTTCTGTAGATGTTATTGTGTGTGATGGTTTTATGGGTAATCTTGTATTAAAAGCTAGCGAAGGCGTAGCAAGCTCTATTAGCACAATCTTGAAAGCAGAAATAAAAAAGTCTTTTATAAGTTCCCTTGGTTATTTTTTAGTAAAACCAGCTTTTCAAGCTTTAAAAACAAAGATTGATTATGCAGAATATGGTGGTGCTCCATTGCTTGGCATTAAAAAACCCGTTATTATTAGTCATGGTAAAAGTAACGCTAGAGCAATGGAGTGTGCAATTTATCAAGCTGTTGATGCATGTGATTCAAAAATATGTGATAAAATTACAGAGGCATTCGAGTTCATTGCAACAACGAAGTAATTAATAGCATAAAAGTTCTTGCATTAAATTTTAAGGAAAAAAAATGTTCTATGCTTCTATAAAGTCCATCGCTTCCTATGTACCAAAAAACTGCATTCCAAATGATTTTTTTACGCAGTTTTTAGAAACAAATGACGAATGGATTACCCAACGCACAGGTATAAAAACGCGTTATTTTGCAGATAAAACACAAAAAAGCAGTGATTTGGGCGTAGAGGCTGCTAAACTTGCCCTACAACGTGCAAATCTTGCACCTAAAGATGTTGATTTAGTGCTTTGTGCAACCATTAACCCCGATTTTTTTGCTATGCCATCAACTGCTTGCATTATTGCCACAAAGCTTGGTATTGCAAATATTCCATCATTTGATATTAGTGCAGCTTGCACTGGTTTTATTTATGCACTTTCTATAGCAAAGGGATATATTGAGAGTGGTATGTATCAAAATATTCTTGTTATAGGTGCAGAAAAAACAAGTGGTGTGCTTGATTTCACCGATAGAACAACTTGTGTTTTGTTTGGTGATGGTGCTGGTGCTTGTATTGTTGGTAGAGGAGAGCAAGTAGGCATTAAAGATATTCATATTGCTGCTGATGGGCAATTTTCGCACTTACTTTGCACACCCAAACGATTAAATGAATTTTCACAACATGAAGCATTAAGTGTGCTTGGCACAATAGATGAAAGCATAATAGAGCAAAACCAATTTTTGAAAATGAAAGGCAGTGAAGTATTTAAAATTGCGGTAAGAACAATTGCAAAAGATGCACAAAATATTCTAGCACATAATAATATGAGTGCAAAAGACTTAGATTACTTTGTCCCTCATCAAGCCAATTTGCGTATTATTCAATCTGTTGCTAATACACTTGAGTTACCTGAAGAAAAAATTATTTTAAGTGTGCAAAAATATGGCAATACCTCTGCAGCAAGTATCCCTATGGCACTCGATGATGCTTACACAAATGGTAAATTCAAGCATCGCGATTTACTTCTGCTTGATGCATTTGGTTCTGGCTTTACATGGGGTAGTGCCTTAGTTTATGCGGATTTTGTATAATATATTTATCTTATCAAATATTGTATATGAGAAAATAAAAAAATATTGTTTGCTAAAATACTTGATAGAAATATTTAAATTAATATAAATGGGAAACAATAGCATGCATTAAAAAATAAAAGCTATATCATAAAATATAATATCTAAATGATTAGATATATATCACCATTTGTTTTATTGTCTTTAAATGATATTTACCAAGATATTGCTATTTTTCTAATATCTTTTGCAAACCATCTATGTTGCTTTACTATTTATGAAGTAGAGTTGTATATATTTTTCAAACGTATTTATAGAGTATAACACTTAAAGAGATTTTGATATATCTTAGAAATATCAAAGCAAACATATAAATTTATATGAGATAAAAACCACATTTACATAATTATAATGTCAATAAAAATGCTTCAAGTGCCATCATCTCCTCTTCGTTAAGCTGCAATGGCTTAATAAGTGGCGTTGTTATTGGGTATTCTTTTGCATTATTATCTTGTTTTGGGGTAGGAAACCCTGCATTATACATATGTATAACACCTTGCAATGTAGGAAATATACCATTATGCATATAAGGTGCACTTTTTGATATTGCAATGAGTGATGGCGTCTTAAAAGCACCTAAATCTTTTATTTCATGTGTTACCTCATAGCGTCCTAAATCTTGTAATTTACGTCCATAAAAGCTTAAACCAATATTATGAAAAGCTCCATCACTTAATGCCACACCATAATGGCAATTCATACAACGTCCCTTTGTGCGAAAAATATGTAAGCCATAAATCTCTTTATTATTTAAGGCGGTGTATTCTCCTTGCAAAAATCGGTTAAAACGCGTATTTTTTGGAACAAGACTGCGTTCATAAGTAGCAATTGCCTTTGCTATATTTTCTGGTGTTATAAGTTTTTGTGCAATGCGTATTTGTTTTTTTGATAATTTACTACTCTGCAAAATAGAATCTAGAGATTGCTCTTGTAAATCTGCTTTTAATAATTGGCGAAAGATTGTATCATAAAGTCCTTGTGATGGCGTTGTTAAACTCTGCTTACTAACAAATATTGTTCGCAATATTTCATCTTGTTGTGTTGTATCTCCAAATGCTAAGATAAAAAGCGGATAATAAGTGGCTATTCTTGCAATAGAATCTCGCATATATGAAATCTCATGTGCCATTTCAATAGGATTGACAATAGGCATAAGAGCTTGAGATTCTAAACTTTTTGCACGTCCATCCCAAAAAAGTTCATCAAAGAAACCACTCATCATAATATTTGGGGCATTGCGTTGTCCTCGTTGTCTATTATGTCCAAAACTTGTTTTTATACCATCACCAAAGCCAAGCTCCTTATTATGGCAACTTGCACATGCAATCTGCCCTGATTTTGAAAGTTTTGGCTCATGAAAAAGTTGCTTGCCAAGTAGTCTTTTTGCTTCAGTATATGGATTTTGTGCATTATCTGGGGCAATAGGAGGTAATGGCTGCATTTCTTGATAAAGAATACCATCATCTATATATGGTTTCTCCCATTCGTTTATAGGACGTGCATATTGTGTTCTATAGACTGCATATTGTTTTGTTGTGTCTTTATTATCTTGTGCATCCATATTCAATAAAAAAACGATATAAACCACCATTGCTAATATAGCAACATAAATAAATTTTTGCATACATTATCCTATTGTCTTATTATGATTACGCCATGCGGTTATAAGATTACTTGCATTATCTGTAATAAAGTCAAAGTTTTGTGTAGGTTTTGCTGGAGGATTCCATAAGCTTGAAATAACAGCAATCATATCACAACTAGGCAACTTTGATACATTATGCATATGGATACCCCCAATTGCACAAATTGGAATATGTATGTGTTGTTTTGCATCTTGGATAATATGCAATGGACAAGGTGTTGCATTTGTTTTTGTTGGTGAAGTAAATACAGCACCAAAGGCAACATAATCAATACCAAGTGTTGCAAATCTTATTGCCATTGGAATACTATCATAACAACTTACTCCAATAATACCTTGAAATGATTGGCGAATATCTTGCAATGTTGCTACCTCATCTCTCCCTAAATGCAATCCGCTTACCCCGAGTTTTATAGCAAGTTCATACCGATCATTAAGAATAAAAAGAACTTGTTGTGCTACACACATTGCCTCTAGCTCTCCCACAAACCCAGCAATCTCACTATCCTTAGAATCTTTATCGCGGTATTGAAAAATTCGCAATCCCCCATCAATAGCTTTTTGGAGTTGTTGCATTAAAGTATTATGGGGAGTAAGCTTTGTATCACTAATACCATAAAGCCCATATAATCTTTGTGTATTGGGATTATCTCTGCTCTTTATTATATTGTTTTGTATATTTTTAGAATCTATAGGATTTTGTAGCATATTATTGCTCTTTTGGCATTAAAATATCATAAAGTGCTTTCATTTTATTACATGTTTCAAGATACTCATTTACAGGATTTGAATCCATAACAATACCAGCACCAGCTTGTAAATAATAGACTCCATGTTGCACAACTGCAGAACGCAAGGCAATAGCAGAATCAAGTGTCCCATGCCGTGTAAAATATAAAATAGCCCCAGCATAGATTGAACGTCTATGTGTTTCATACTGCGTAAGTTTTGTAATCGCCTCAATTTTTGGTGCTCCACTCACAGTGCCCGCAGGAAAGCACGCCTTAAAACAATCATTGGCATTCTTACCATCAGCAATCTCACCACACACTTCTGATACAATATGCATAACACTTGAATACCGCTCAATAACCTTGAATGCATTAATCTTAACACTACCAATTTTAGCATTTTTACCAATATCATTGCGTCCTAAATCAACAAGCATTAAATGTTCGGCATTTTCCTTTTCGTCTTGTATTAAGTCTTCTTCTAAGATTCTATCCTCTTGTGGTGTTGCCCCTCGCTTTCTTGTGCCAGCAATAGGACGCAACATTTGTATATTATCTTTGCATTGCACCATAACTTCAGGACTAGCCCCAATAATGCTAAAAGCCCCAAAATCTAAATAATACATATAGGGGCTTGGATTATTGTGGCGTAAAATCTCATAAAAATACAAAGGATTCATATTGCTTTGAATAGCTAATGCACGGCTAAGCACACATTGTAAAAAAGTCCCTTTATAAATTTCATCTTTAATAATTGCTACATGGGCTTCATACCATGCTTTAGAATCTTCATAAATAATTTTTGATTCCAAATGTGTGTGTCCCTCTATTAATTCTTTTGTTTGTGTATTTTGTAAAGACACAATAGAATCTTTTAGTTGTGTAAGCCTACTATCTGCATCGCCTTCAAGCGTATTTACAACAATATACATAGAATCGTAAAAATGATCAAATATAATGCATTCCTGTGGAAATACAAGTAATGCCTCTGGTGCATTATAAAGACTTTCTTTTTGGAATACCACTCGCTCACATTCATCAAAAAATTCATATCCTACAAACCCTAATCCACCAAGTGGCAAAGGAAGAGATTCTAATGCTTTGGGAATTATAGGGAGTGCATTCCTGCATATTTGTGCAAGCTCTAAAAAATCAAAAGCATTGTTTAATGTTGTTATATTGTGTGTTATATTTTTTTGTGCATTTATAATAGAATCTTTAAGTTGTGCTAAAAATGGTGGTAATGCATCATATGTTGCAAGTTTTGCGAGATCATAGCTTATATGGCTACATTTTGGGGAATTTTTTACATAAGTTTCAAAGGTATAAAGCATTGTAGAATCTTTTCTGCTTTTTTGTAATCCAAAATTGATATTACGCACGATAATGGAATAACGTCCTTTACCATTTTGCAATGAAGCAGATTCTAAAAGAAAATGTGCATTAATACCCTTATATACTGCAAGTGGTGTATGCATATTGGCGTTCATATAAGTATAAGCAAATTGCTTATGCTCTTGTTTTAGCATAAAATTCCCCTTTATGTTAGTATTGTTAGATTTTTGATTTGCTATTGCAAAGAAGCAAATAGCATAGTTCTATAATGGCTTATATATGAAACATATTATAGCAAAATATGGTTAAGTATTTATGTGCTTCTCTGCCATACAAAAGCATAAATAACTGCTATTAATAAGTTACTCATTGTTTTATTGTATAATAATATATGTTAAAACTTATTGAGGAAAAAATATGTCTTCGCTTGTTATTCTCCATCAATGTATTGCCTGTGATGCATGTCGCGATGTATGCCCGACGCAAGCTATTGATATAGGAGAACCTATCTATACTATCACAAAAGAGCAATGTGTATTATGTGCGGGTTATACTGCAAGCCCAAGTTGCATAGAAGTTTGCCCCGTTGATGCAATTATTTATGATACAAAAGACACATAAATGCTAGCAACCATAAAGGAAATATATGGCAAAAATTACAACAATCATTGATATTGGCTCAAACTCGGCACGCATGGCAATTTTTCAAAAAACAAGTCGCTATGGATTCCATCTTATCCATGAATTGAAATCAAAAGTGCGTATTTCTGAAGGAAGCTATGAGCATGATTCCTATTTACAACCAAAAGCTATGGAACGCGCACTTGATGCCCTAAAAGAATTTAAAAAAATAAGCGATTCTTTAAAAAGCAAGAAACTTATTTGTGTGGCAACTTCAGCCATTCGTGATGCACCAAATAAAGCAAGTTTTATCACAAAAGTTAAAAAAGAATGTGGTATTGCTATTAAAGTTATTGATGGGACAAAAGAAGCATATTATGGGGCACTTGCTTGTGCTAATCTTTTGCATAAAAAAAGTGGTGTTACCATTGATATTGGCGGTGGAAGCACAGAACTTGCATGTATTGAAAATGGTATAATAAAAACTATGGTATCGCTTAATCTAGGTAGTATTCGTTTAAAAGAACTATTTTTTGATTATGCACATACAGAAGAAGCTTATCAATATGTGCGTGCATATGTGAAAGAACATATCCAAGAGATTAAGACTTTTTGCATGCAATCCCCATATATGTGTGATTTAAATGTATTTGGTATTGGGGGGAGTGTAAGAGCATATGCTAAATATGAAATGGATTTAGAATCTTATGCTTTTAATTTTTTACATGGTTATGAGCTTAATGTTACAAATATTTTACCACATTTACAAACCATTACACATGCAAGTAATATATGGTTAGCAGATAATGGCTTTGAAGAAGGACGTATTGATTCTATACGTCCGGGTTTGCTTATTTTACAAGTTATTTTAGAAGAATTGCAAGCAAAAAAACTCATTATTAGTGGAGTTGGTGTGCGAGAAGGTGTATTTTTGAATGATATGCTACGCTACCATCATGGCAAGATTCCCAACAATATAAACCCAAGCGTAAGATCATTGCAAGATATTTTTCTTACAAGTCTTGATGATTCTAAAACAATTAGCAAACATGTAAGAACTTTTTTTTCTCTTTTGCAAAAGCCTTATGCACTACAAGATTCCTGCTTACAAGCATTAGAAATTGCAAGCAAACTTTATAATATAGGAGCAAACTTTAATTTTTATCAAGCCCATAAACATAGTGCCTACATTGCACTACATTCACTACATTATGGTTTTGGGCATAAAGAGCGTTACACAATAGCCACACTTTTAGAATATTCGCACAAGAAAAGACCAAAACTAATCGCCCCACTTTATGAAGATTTATTACCACAACATGATACTTTGCAAATTTTAAGCTTTATATTTGCATTAAGTGTGGCACTTGCAAAAGAAAAAGATGCATATATATATTTTCAACATGATACATTGTATATTACGGTGCATTCTTTACCATTACAACAAGCTTTAGATGAAATCATGTTGCCAAAGCTTAACCAACAAACACAACTCACTTTTGTAGTTACACGATCATAGATTTTAGTATATACTTGATAATGAGAGACATTAGCAAATACAATATTTCTCTCTATTGCAATTTTATGTTTTATTCTTTGTAGTGAAAGTATGTTAAGAAGTAATTTTTTAAACGCACAAATTACATTATATGTATTAGGTATTTGTTCTTGGTGTAGCGGGTGGGCTTATAATCAAGAAATAGTAG
>JARHZY010000094.1 GCA_029264655.1 Helicobacter sp.
TTTGTTTTTATAAAGATTTGTAAATCTTTAAAATCTTCTTTGAAATTAAATTGTAGCTTTTTTGATTCTAAAAGCTTCTTTATTGATTTATAGAGTTTATGAAACTCTTTTGCTTTATGATTGCTTGGTGTTACATTCCAGTTAAAATCATTTTGAGAAAAAACAAACATAATATCATGGTATGGTATAAATGCTATTTTTTCACTATCAAAAGCTCCTAAAAAAAGTGGTGGTAACTCATTTTCATAAGTTCTTTCTTTACCAATGGTAAGTATTAATTGGATAAAAGATTCTATAATATCTGTTTTATTACCCCTCTTAGCTTCTGCCCATAAAAAATTAATTGGTTGAAATAATGTATCTTTCTTATAGCTTATACAAAAATCAATTCTACCTATTTGTCTTGTAATATCAAATATTTTGCTATTAAAAAAATCTTGTTTAACTCTATTTTCTATTTCTTTTTCTTGTTCTAATAGACACATAAATAACCTTTGTTATTCAAATAAATGTTAAACTACATCCAATCAATTATTTTAGATACTTCTAATACTTGTGTGCATTGAGCCTACTCTTGATTTAGCTTCAGTATAGTTTGCATGAAATATTTATAAATAGATATATCAAGCAATATTTAGTGTTTATATTCTTAAAACTTTCATGAATAGGTATTACTATAAAGATGGTATTAAAGCCTATTCTAAAAAACACTAATCACATTTTGTGTTTTATGTATAAGGGAATTGAAATTAATATGATGGATAGAATGGTGTCCCGAAAGGGATTTGAACCCATGACCTTAAGATTAGGAATCTTACGCTCTATCCAACTGAGCTATCAGGACAATAATAATGCGATATAAATGGTGCCGAAGGTCGGACTCGAACCGACACAAGGTTGCCCTTACTAGATTTTGAGTCTAGCGCGTCTACCAGTTTCACCACTCCGGCTTTTATAGTAGTGGTATATTCAAATTAATGTAATTATGGTGCGCTGAGTGAGACTTGAACTCACACGGGTCGCCCCGCCACCCCCTCAAGATGGTGTGTCTACCATTCCACCACCAGCGCTTTAGCCCCTCCTTAAAGAAGAGCCATAGTTATATATAGAGATAAAATGATTATGATGCAATATAAGGATTCACATAAATTGCGATAATAGCAAAAACAAGCGTATAAATAACTTGTGCTTCAATCAATGCAATTGCAATAAACATAGTTGTTTGGAGCTTAGAGCCAAGTGCGGGATTTCTTGCAGTTCCAGAAATCGCAGCAGCAGCAGCATGCCCCATACCAATAGCACCACCAAGTGCAGCAATACCTAAACCAACAACACCAGCAAGCACAGAAAGTGCCATAACTAAATCAACACCATATATACCATTTGTGCTTGCTTTTACATCAGCAGCTAACATAAAACCAACACATGCAAAAAAGAATACGAGAATCTTCTTCATAACTATTTCCTTTATTAAAAAATAAAACCATACTTCTGTTTCGGATATGCCCCCTACTGCAAAGCATGGGTGAAATTATATCGATATATACCTTAAACTATGCTAAATAAAACTAAAATTCAACCATAATGCTTACTTACATAAGCTACCAACTTTTTTATACCCATCTAAATTTTACCTATTTATGAAAGTGATTTTATGGTTTTATGGTGAAAATTTATTTGATAGTTTTAATTTATAAAAACATAGTTGTAAAATAACAAAGTCGTGTATATAGGTAGTATATGATAATTTAATATCGATAAAAACATTGCCTAAGTGTTATTTATTATGGTCATAAATCACTAAAACTGAAGTAATTATAGTAGTTATTGGGTTTTAACTTTATACTTTTAAATAATTATAATTAGAATATTGATAAGCAGTTATTACAAGGAGTGCAATAACCTCGTATTTAAACCAGTAAGATAAAAAGCTACTTGAAAAACTAAAACTTTATAAAAAATAATTTAACAATTGGACCTTTCTTTATTGTAATAAATAGATTACCCAAAAAAACATAAATTCTAAATTCTAATTTTTAAGTAAATAACGATTAAGGCATGTCTTTAAAAAGATTCTGTAATGCTTGCAACACATTTTCTTCTACAAGATCATTAATTTCTTTCTCTGTAAGCTCTGATTTACTACCTAAATCAGCAATTTGAGAAGATTTTAAGTTTAATTTTGCATTTTGTGTGCTTGTTAATGTTGTTAAACCACCTTGCTCTGTTGGAATCAACATAATAGCATGGATAGCAACATCAAAGCTATTATCATGTTTATCTTGTATAAAACCACTTTCTGTATGCAATGTTTTCTTTGCTTCTATTTTTATGCGTAAATTTGCATTGCTATCATCTGCTTTTTTAAAGCAACTTTTTGTTAGTGCTTTTTTTGCAGTTTTTTCAATAAGCTCTGCCATATCACCCTCTACTTCAAAAGTAGCACTTGCAAAATGTTTGTAAAGCACGCATTGTGCAATATTGGTTTGTTCTACTTCAGCCTTTTTTGCACAACCAGCACCAAGTAAAACAAACACAAAAATACTACCAAGTATTTTTAATTTAAAAGATACCATATTCTGCTCCTTCGTAATTTTCAATAATTTCTCTGTAATGATAATTGGTATTCTACAATAAATTTGATATAATTGCGTATAAAATTTATATTTAAAGGAGCAATTATGCCATTACTTGATAGTTTTAAGGTTGATCATACCATTATGCCAGCACCAGCAGTGCGTCTTGCAAAAAGTATGGAAACACCAAAAGGGGATAAAATTTCTGTTTATGATTTGCGTTTTTGCAAACCAAACCAAGAAATATTAGATGAAAAAGGTATCCACACACTTGAGCATTTATTTGCGGGCTTTATGCGTGATCATCTCAATGATACACAAACAGAAATTATTGATATTTCTCCAATGGGTTGTCGCACAGGGTTTTATATGAGTGTTATTGGCACACCCGGAGAATATGCGGTAAAAGAGGCATGGGAAGCAAGCATGCGTGATATATTGCGTTTAACAAGCCAAGAGCAGATTCCAGAGCTTAATATATACCAATGTGGTACAGCAGCCATGCATTCCTTATACAATGCACAAGCTATAGCACAAAATATGCTTGATAGAGGGATTGGCGTTATGGATACACAAAGTCTTTTATTAAAAGATTTTTGCTAAATTGATATTCTCTTTATAGTATTTAGAATCTCATAAGGAAAAGAGCATTATGGCACAACATGATAATAAAGAGAACGGACAAACCAAGCAATACAGCTTAAAACAACTTGGCAATGCAACTTGTTATACTTTTAATTATGATTCAAGTGTATTAGAACATGTACCAAACCCACATCCACAAAGAGATTATTTTGTTAAATTTAATTGCCCAGAATTTACATCACTCTGCCCAATTACAGGACAACCAGATTTTGCAACAATTTATATTAGCTATATTCCAGATAAATATATTGTAGAATCAAAATCACTTAAACTTTATCTTTTTAGCTTTCGTAATCATGGGGGCTTTCATGAAGAATGCGTGAATAAAATTGCAGACGATTTAATAAATCTTTTGTCGCCACGTTATCTCGAGGTATGGGGTAAATTCACCCCAAGAGGAGGTTTAAGCATAGATCCTTATGTAAATTATGGTAAAGAAAATAGCATATTTATGCAAATGGCAAAAGAGCGTTTATGGCAACACGACCTTTATCCAGAAACAATTACTAATCGTTAGTTTTCTTGTTAAAACTTTTATCATACTCTGCTCTCTTAAGGATAATTATTACCCTAATGCTTTATTTGATTTTATAGTAGCACACTTATGCCTTAATAAGAGATAATTACCTACTACTTAAGTGGCTAAAAAAGTAAAAGCAATAATATCTCTTTAGATTAGACTAAACTTAGAATCAATTGAAAATTTTTCTAGTAATTGAGACAAAGAAACTTTATTGCCATAAGTAAAAGTAATTTAGTAACAATCTTTTGTATCATGTTGGGCAAGAATATGTTGAGCATGTATTATATCAGATTCTATTTGTGTTTTTAATGCACTAAGCTCATGAAATTGCCTATTATCACGCAGATATGCTACAAAAAAAAGATGTATTATATCATTATGTTGAGTCAATAATGTTGTATCAAGTATATGTGTCTCAATGCAAAATCTTTTATCTGTGCTAAAACGATTACCAATAAAAGAAACTGCCTTATAGAATCTATTTTTATAGCATGCAAATGTGGCATAAACACCATGTTTTGGCAAAAAATAAAGTATATTTCGCATATTAATTGTAGGATAAAGCATTTTACTGCCAATACCTTGTCCGCGTATAATATGCCCTTTTATATGATAAAATCGCCCAAGCATAGCATTTGCGTTATATATATCTCCATATTGCAATAATTCTTTAATAATGCTTGTATGTATTGGCATACCATTATATTTTTGTGGTGTTACAATCTCAATTTTTACATAACCTTTGCCTATGCTTTGTAAAAGTGATTGTAAATCGCTAGCACTATGCATGCGATCCCTACCGAAGCAAAAATCATAACCTATAATAATGCGTTTTAAATGTGGCATTACTTTAAAAAGTAATTGCAAAAAATGCAATGAATCCCATGCCTTAATGTTTTCAAAACGGAGGCGAAAAAATGGTATATTGGTATATTGTTCGCGTTCTTTCGGTGGTGTTATAAAGGGTGGTTTTACAGCAGCAATACTTAAAGCACAACCATTTGTACCAACAAGCCCCAATAGATACTTATGTGCCTTGTGCATGCCATCAAATTTACCAATTGCTACACTTTCATAAGGTAGTTTAGAATTGGCAAAAGATAAAAAACTCTTCATTCCCTTCCTTTCCTGCTAATAGTGATTGCTCTATAAAAATATAATGTGCTTGTTTCTTTTTTAATATCTGTATAAAAGATTCTAAGCTTTGCAATATTGCTTGTTTATCTTGCACAACACCTTTTTTATTGCGTTTTATATGTATGCCTACTTCATATTGTGGTTTAAACAACAAAATCATGCTTTTGCAAAGGCTGTGAAGTGCATCTAAAATATATTCTAAAGCAATAAAGCTTACATCGCAAACCAAAAATTGTAACATATTTGTTGGTATTTCTGGTGAAGTAACTACACATTCATTCTTTTTAGCTTGCAAATGCGAAGCAATGAGCATCTTATAGGTATGAAAATTTTGTGCAAAGATTCTAATATCTACATTTTCAATAGATAAAACATCATCTCTTTGTCTTAATTTAGAATCTAATTGTAAATTTCCTATATCCTGAGCAACCACAAGTTTTGCCCCATATGCAAGTAAAACTTGTGTAAAACCACCAGCACTTGCTCCAACATCAAGAATAATGGAATCTTTTATCATTGCACGCAATGTGTGTTTCAATGTGGTTATTGTAGATTCTGTTTGTATCATATAGTATGTATGGATAGGAATATGTGATTGCAACCATTTATTAATATCTACATATTGTTTTAAATATGTTAAGAAAGTTGTTTGTGTTGTTAAAAAATGTGTATTATAGTAAGCATATATGCATGTTGTGGGACTAGTGTTTGATAAAAAACGTTGCAATTTAAGTGCGGCACGGCTACAAAAAATAGCAGATTCTATAAAAAAATCTTGCTTGATTTGTATATCATCGTTTATGGTAACAATATGGGAGGGTTTCTTTATAAGTTTATGATTGACAAAAACTTGCCCTTGCTTAATTAATTCAATGGCTTTTTGTCGTGAAATATGCTCCAACTGCTGTGCAATAAAACAATCAAGACGCATGCGATTCTAACTCAATAATTATAGCATCTTCGATATGTGTTTCTGTTATACTATCTATGTATTGCATATACCACGCAAACATATAATGTGTTAAAACTAAGATTTGCCATGTTGCAATAAAACAATTCAGTATGGGTATGTAAAGTGGCATAAAAATAAGTATATTAATAAACATAAGTGGTATTTTATTGTGGCGTAAAAAAAGCATATAAGTATCTTTTGGCATAATGCTTATTCCAACATCATGGTTAAGATTTTTACAATAAAACTGAAAGTATATAAAAACACCAACTATTAATCCAATAAACCCTAAACCAATAAAAGACAGCACATAACAACAGAATGAAAAAAAAGCAAATTTTAAAAAAGTTTGTAAAAACAATTTACCACTTAGACTGCATGATTCTATAAAAGTGGGTGGTGTTATAACAACATGTGGATAATGTATTTTATGCACAAAATGCACAACAATTGGAGTAAGAAAAGCATTAATAATATTCATACAAATACCCACAACAATAACACCACAAAGTAGCATAGAAAGAGTGGCAAAAAAGATTAATAAATAATAAGATATTTGTGGTAAAACACCTTGTTTCAAAGCATAGGCAATCCAAATATTTGGAAATTGCTGTATAAACCAATCAAAATGGGTTATACCGAGCGTAATAACGCCAATCCAAAGGGCTATTGCACAAGCAGATGGTAAAAAACTTAAAAGTAATATAGGTTTGTATTGGAGACTATGCCATGATTTTGAAAAATACTGCATAAGAAAGGGACGTGCAAATGGAGTTTTATTATTTGTATCAATCATAATGTTATCCTTATATAATGCGAAATATGCAAAAGCACGAGTTTTTTTGAAGTGAATTTACAATTAATGGTTATAATTATAGCTTAGTTTTTTAAAATTCTCGGTAATAGGAGCAGTAATGAAAAGTTTTATTCTAAAGCGTATAGTGCAAGTGGCAGCAGTTTCAAGCCTTTGTCTCATGCCGATGGCATTGAGTGCAAAAACTCTTGTAAATGTTGATGGTGTTGAGATTTCTGATTCTATTTTTGCTTTAGTCAAACAACAAAACCCAAATTTTAATTACGATGCATTGCCTGAAGCACAAAAAAAGCAAATTCTTGATGAATTTGTTGATGGTGTTGTTAT
Organism: Helicobacter sp.; assembly: GCA_029264655.1. GTDB lineage: Bacteria > Campylobacterota > Campylobacteria > Campylobacterales > Helicobacteraceae > Helicobacter_A. The sequence goes on from JARHZY010000094.1 coordinate 6,975, forward strand.
AGCAAATGCTGCTAAAAAAGAAGGGCTTGATAAAAGTGAGGAATATAAAATAGCAAACCTACAAATGCTCTCTCAATTATGGTTAAAAAAACAATTTGATAGTCTTTCAAGGACAATTAATGTAAGTGTTGCTGATGCACAAAAGTTTTATAATGAGAATCCAAAAATGTTTGTTACACAAAATGCTGAAGTAAGGCATATTTTAGTGCAAAAAGAACAAGAAGCAAAAAATCTCATTGCCGAAATCAGTAAAGTGCCTAAAACAAAAACTGAAAGTAAAATTGATGAACTTGCAAAGAAATTCTCAATTGATCCGGGTTCAAAAGCAAATGGTGGGCTTATGCAGCTTCCAATCAATAGCCCCGCAATTGCACCAGAGTTTGCACAAGAAGTTTTAAAAATGACTGCTGGCACTTATACAAAAGCACCTGTAAAAACGCGTTATGGTTATCACATTATTTATCTTAAAAAGCTCGAAAAACCAACAACACAAACTTTTGATTCTGTAAAAGGACAACTTATAGAGCTTCTTAAGCAACAAAAAATGGAAGAAGTACTTAAAGAAAAAGTAAAACGTATGCGTGATAATGCAAAAATTACTTATAGCAAATAAGGATTGAAATTGTAATATCTCCAAGCAGGCTGCCGTCTGTGCAAGCAGAATCTTTTATTGCTTGCTTATCATATTTTACTTTTTTGTAAGAAGAAAGGTATATCATGAATGGTGTTATCCGTAACAAAAAAGCATATCATGATTATTTTATAATAGAACAAATTGAAGCAGGGCTTATGCTTGCTGGAAGTGAAGTAAAATCTTTACGCAATGGACGAGCTAATCTTAAAGATAGCTTTGTGCGTATCATTAATAATGAAGCGTTTGTGTTTGGCATGCACCTTACTTATCACCATACGACAAACCCATATTTCAAACCTGATGAAAAACGTCCAAGAAAATTACTTTTACATAGAAAACAAATTGATAAACTATTTGGACAAGTTAGCCAAAAAGGACTTGCTATCGTGCCTTTACAAGTCCATTTCAATAAAAAAGGATATGCAAAAATGCTTATCGCACTTGCAAAAGGGAAAAAGGAATATGATAAACGCGAAACTATAAAGCGTAAAGAACTTGATAGAGAAGCAAGGGCAAATATGAAAAATCATACATATTAAAAGGGTAAGAGGTTATTATGGAAAAAGTGGCAAATTACGCACTTTATGTAGATTATGGAATCTTTGGATTTCTTGTATTCCTAAGTTTGCTTGTTATTGCTATTGGGATTGAAAGGCTTTGGTTTTATTCAATTATCCGACTTGATGACTATGAAGACAAACGCGAATTAGAACTTGATTTACATAAAAGACTTACTCTTGTTGCTACTATTGGTTCAAATGCTCCTTATGTTGGATTGCTTGGCACTGTGATTGGAATCATGCTCACTTTTACAAGTATTGGTGCAAATACTATGCTTGATACTAAAGGCATTATGGTTGGACTTGCTATGGCATTAAGGGCTACTGCATTGGGACTTGTTGTTGCAATACCAAGCATTGTTTTCTATAATCTCTTATTAAGAAAAGCAGAAGTAATCCTAACGAATTGGGATATTTTTACTAACCCAAACACAAAGACAAAAAATAATCCTCGTCTTGACCATAGAGATGATACAACACGCAATCAGCTTACAACAGATAAACGCCCAAAACCATATACTTACACAACAGATCCTAATATGCAAGCCCGTATCCATAAAGCCCCAAGACTTACAACACAGCAAAATGAAACTATACATAAAAAACAAACTAACGAAGAACAAAAGGAATAATATGAAAAAAATTGATTCGCTGAATCTTGTGCCCTTTATTGATATTATGCTTGTATTACTTGTGATTGTGCTTATGTCTGCCTCATTTAGTGTTTCCTCGCAACTCCCTATTCAGATTCCAAAGGTTGATGAAGAGACGCAAAATAGTATAGAATCTAATCGTATTCATATTGCTTTAAACAAAGATGGCAAGATGTATATCAATACGCAACCTGTTGATAAAGTCGCTCTATATGGTTATTTACGCAGTATAGATCAAGAAACGAATGTGATTATTAAGGCTGATAAAGATGCAAATGTGCAACAATTTGTAGATATTATGGCAGCATTACAATATTTTGGGCTAACGCATGTTTTTACAGAAGTAGCACAAGAAAATCCTTAATATTTTTAAAAGGCAGAGTATGCAAACAATTACAACCCATGCAGCATATTTAGAAGCGTTAGCAACACTTAATACTTATGCAAAGCATTATTATGAGCTTGATGATCCAATTGCTAGTGATTCTGAATATGATATGCTTTACCATGCACTTAAAAATTATGAACAAAATAATCCTGACAAAATAAGCAAAGATTCTCCCACACAACGCGTTGGTGGTGCAGTATTAAAAGATTTTAGTAAAAATGCACACAAAAAACGTATGTGGAGTTTAGAAGATATTTTTAATTATAATGATTTACAAGAATGGCTTATAAAACTTAATAATGCACTCATGCGTATCCATAAAAACCAAGATACACAAACACTTTTTGATAGAAACCAAGAAAATTATAAAGATTCTAGCATACTAAGCCAAACTTTCACTACGCCTAATCTTATCCAAAATAATGATAATGTTAATTTAGAGTTTTGTATATCTCCAAAATATGATGGTATGAGCCTTAATCTCTTATACCAACATGGAATCTTGCAAAGTGCTACAACAAGAGGAGATGGTGAGATTGGTGAGCTTGTTACACAAAATGCACGCACAATTACAAGTATACCACATACCATTCCATTTCAAGGCACAATTGAAATACGCGGTGAAGTTGTGCTTGCAAAAGATAATTTTATCAAGCTTAACAAAGAGCGTGAAGCAAATAAACAACCACTTTTTGCAAATCCACGCAATGCTGCATCAGGCAGTATGCGTCAGCTTGATTCCAAACTAACAGCAGAACGCAATTTAAGTTTTGTTGCATGGGGGATTGGTAGTTGTGATATGCAAGAGCTAGAGCAATATGCTAAAAAAACTTATCTTGGTTTTTATGATATACTTATGCTCTTACCAGAATTTGGCTTTACACCTTTTCAATATTTGGCAAAAGTAGTAGCAAATAATATTGAAGAGGCATACCAACAGATTCTCAAAAATCGAGATAATTATGATTTTATGCTTGATGGTTGTGTAATTGTGCTTGATGATTGCAGATTACAAGACATGCTTGGTTTTACACAGAAAGCACCGCGTTATGCATGTGCTTATAAATTCCCTGCTACAGAAGTTGTCATACAAATTGAATCGATTAGTCCGCAAGTTGGACGCACAGGTATTATTACGCCAGTAGCAAATTTTACACCAACACCGCTAGAAGGGGCATTTATTAGCCGTGCGACATTGCATAATTACAAAGAGATTGAACAAAAAGATATACGATTGCATGATTATTGCTTACTTGTACGCAGTGGTGATGTAATCCCAAAAATCACAAAAGTATTACATGAAAGACGCAATGGTGAGGAAATAATTATTACAAAACCGACACACTGCCCTATATGTGCCCATGCCTTAAGCTATGAGGATATTTATATTTATTGCACAAACCCCAATTGTGATGCTATTATCAAAGCAAAGTTAATACATTTTGCTTCAAAAAAATGTATGAATATAGATGGGCTTGGTAGTAGCATTATTGAATTACTTGTAGATCTTGGTTATATTAAGGAATGTAAAGATATATATAATCTCACAACACAAAATCTCTTAACACTTGATGGATTTAAGCAAAAGAAAGCACAAAATCTTGTTTATGCCATTCAAGACACTATTCAAAATAGAGAATTTTGGCGTTTTATCCATGCACTTGGAATCTTACATATTGGTGAAGTTGCAAGCAAAAAACTTGCAGTATTTGGTTACGAAATCTTTGATTATAATATTGAACAATTACAAGCTATTGAGGGTTTTGGTAAAGATATGGCACAAAGCTTTTATGATTTTTGCAGACTTAATCGTGATTTTATTAGTGATATGTTTGCTATCTTAAAACCACAAATACAAACCTCGCAAACAACAGAGCAAGTAATACATTCTCCTTTTTACCAAAAGACTTGCGTTATCACAGGAAGTTTTACTATGAGTAGAGATGCTATTAAAGCACGACTTGAAGCACTCGGAGCAAAAGTTACAAGCAGCGTAAGCACAAAAACAGATTTAGTCATTGCTGGTGAAAATGCTGGCACAAAACTTACTAAAGCACAAGAATTAGGTATCACAATTATAGAATCTGATGCACTCATGCAACTTTTACAAGAATGATTTACATTCAAACATATTGCCTTATTAATACGCTTAAAATTGTGCATGCTTATCCCATAAATCTCGATATATTAAAAATATTTACCATAAAACATAATATCACTAAAGCTTCCATATGCCTATATATTATTGCTTTTCATAACTATTTAAATATTGCAATAATATTTCCATGAGATGTTTCTATGGGTTGTAGAATCTTATAAAGTTTTTATATAATTACAATAAGATTTTGTAAAGGAATGTTATGCTAATAAAACTCGCCCTTATTGGTTTAGGTGGTGGTATAGGGGCTATGATGCGGTATATTGTGGGATATGCTTTTTTGCATTTATTACCAAGCCAAAATTTGCAATATGGTTTTATGGCAACCTTTTGTGTTAATATGATTGCTTGTTTTTGCATAGGGCTATGTGTAGCAATATTACGCGAAAACAATTCATTATATTTTGCATTCTTTGTTGTCGGTGTGCTAGGTGGATTTAGCACTTTTTCATCTTTTGGATTAGAAATATTAAAACTTTTGCAAAACCATCTCATATTTATGGCAATTACTTATGCTTTACTTTCTAATATACTTGGCGTTATATGTGTATATATGGGCTATGCTCTAAAATCATCATCATAAGCCTTTTTACTCAAACAAGAAATAAAAAATAAAGCAACAATATGATATTTACATAAAAGTATCTAAATATACACAGCAATATAAAAAACTATATACCCACTGCCTTTTGTATTTTATGGAGCATTTTCCATAAAGGTATTTGGGCTATTGCTTTATCTCTTTTTTCTTCATATTCATCTTTTGGATACATTTTGTCCCATGCTTCCATAAGTTTGCGTTCTTGATTGCTTAAATTAATATTATAAGTTTTACTCATATAAAGATAGGTGCGTGCTATAAGCCCTTTGGAATAGTTAGCAGGATAGAATCTTTTTGCTTGAAAATCTGTATAAACCTTACAATTCCCATATTGATTATACATTA
>JARHZY010000053.1 GCA_029264655.1 Helicobacter sp.
AGGATTGCAAACATTACATTATATTTTATGATAAATTTTGTTAAGCAAGTAGAATCTTATTTATAAAAATCGCTTTGTCTTTCAAATTGCTTTTGATTAAGTGCTTTTAAGCAAATATTTTAAAGGAGAAAACGATGAAGTTATTAAGAATCTTTTTGCTTAGTATTACAATATGTGGAAGCTTAAGGGCTGAGGGTCTGGAGTATATGCCTTTTTATTTGCTTAATGTGATGCAAATAATTTCATTCCATTATGGCTTTAGCACAGATTTAAACACCGCAGATTCAAATAAAGTAAGCAAAGATAGATTTAGCGGAATTGTTGGTGCAAGTGTAGGGTGGAATTTCTTTGGAGATAAGAAACTTTATCCAGAGCCTGCTATACCAATTCCTTTTAGTGATGACGATATAGGCTTTGGTATAAGGGCTAAATATCTATATATGAACTCTTATGCACCCACTCACTCTGTAGGCGGAGTGCTGTATATTTACCCTCCAAAAGATCTCAAATATATCTTTCATTTTATAATTGGTGTTGGAGCAAATTTTAGCGAGATAAATGGTTTAAAGGCAAATGGAGCGTATATTGAAGTGGGCTTAGGCTTATTCAAAATGTTACCATTTTTAGGAAATACTGATATTACCTATCGTGCAAATATCTATAGCAAACACAATGATTTAGATCTTGGGACTATCCATAGCTTAAACTTCGTTTGGGCTTTTTTCTAAGATTCTATTTATATATTTTATAGTTTCAAGATAATAAGCTTATATTCCTTGCTTTATAGAGTTTAACAAAGTTATGCTATTATGTGGATAGTATAGGAAATAATAGAGTAGATTTAATATTATTGTTTTTAGTATATATAAAACATAATATCTTATAATTGCTTATTTTCTCTAAAATAGAAATTTAGATGATATGCTGCATTTGATGATGAACGTTTGTCTATATACTTTTTTATATTATTAAGGCTATAAAAAATGTGGTTTTATACACATAATATAAAGATTTGGTCGTGAATGGCAATAGTAAGTATATCATTGCATTTTGTTTTTATGAAATGAAAAATTCAAGCACACATGCAATAGTTTTATAATGTTTTAGGAGTATAGCAAATATCAATAAAGCAAAAACCTATATTGCAGATTCTATAAATTTATGAAGTATTTATTCTATGAATAGAATAGCATATTGTCAATAATAACAAATAGGTGTTGCAAAAATGCTATACTTCCTATAGCTGTATAAAAATTCTTAAAATATTCTTTGGTCGTTGTATGGTATTCAATAAATAAATTTTTACTTTCATGATTTGCCATATATTATCTTGCGATAAGTTTCATTGGTGTATTTTTGATAATCAACTAGTTTTACATATAAAACATTTATGTATATATAACAATAAATAGTATTGATAATACCAAAAATATGGAAAAATGAAAACACCACATATAAAAGCGACACATATAAAAAGAGTAATGCTTATCTTATCTGTTTTTATTATTATTCGCATTAAGTTAGATTTGCTCTGTGAAACTTGCTGTGCGTGTAAGCTTTGCAAATTTTACACCAAGCAATCCGCTGATTTCTATGCAAAGTCTCTCAATATCATCTTTACTTCCTTTAAGAATGATTGTTTCAAGGCAATTATTATGATCAATATGCACATGCGTTGTGCAGACAATTTGCACTAATTGGCTATCATGTTCTATTTCATTCTTTTTTTGATTAAGCCCTCTTTGATGGTGGTCATAAATTAATACCAAAACGCCTAAATGCTCTTTTGTTCCCTCGCTCTCCCCCTTGTCCCATTTTTCATCAACTAGCTTTTCGCGTATCATATCGCGAATAAGTTCAGAACGCGAAGTATAGCCATTTTGTGTAATTTTATTATCAAGTTCATCAAGCAACCCAGAAGGTAGTGATACGGAAAATCTAATAATTGAGTCACGGACTTCGCGTTTTTTTTCATTTAATGGTTGTTGCATGATAACCTCGCATATATTCTAATTTGTCTTGCAATATAAAAATAAAACCATATATTATTGCAAAAGCTTTTGTATAATTATAGCAAAGTCTGTGATAAAATATCGCTAATATAACAATGATTGCTTGCGAAAAGTAATCCAAATCAAAGATATAATTTTATTATGTATATTTACAACAAAACGAAAAAATTATAGAGTTTTTTGCTATAATTATAGTTTTATTTTATTGCAAGGATATTATTGCATATTTATAAGGAGCAGTTTATGAATAAATTAGGTATAAAATCTGTAAAGATAGCATTAATAATGGCGGGCTTACTCGCTCCTGCATCTCTACAAGCAGCAATGAACAATGTTACGGGAGTACATAACCATATGCATCAAGTTGGGCAAAAAACAGCACCTATAAATATTTTAGGTAATTGGCGTGTAAGTATTATTGAAATGGATGGTGCTTTTATAAGAGTGCCTGAACAAGCAGAAGGTGTGGCATTGCAAATCAATAATAATCAAATTTCTGGTATTGCTGGATGCAATAATTTTATGTCGCCTTATACACTTATTGAAAATACACAACAAATTACGATTAGCGAAGGTGCAAGCACACGAAAAATGTGCCATCCTGAAGAAGTTATGCGTTTTGAAGATGCATTCTTGCGTTTGTTAAATGGCACTTTTATGATTGAAAAGAATTTTGAAGGCATAACACTTGTGCGAGATAATGTAAAAATCTATCTTGTAAGATAAATTTATATTGAAATATAAATTTATGCTTTTACTTTATAGACTTGGCATAAAAACTATAATATGCTATCTATTTTAAAAAGTATTTATTATATGTTATATGTTTTTATGGATAAAAAGTTAAAATACAGGGAAAGTCTATAATTAGTGCTAATTTTCTATACAGAAACTAGCTTTTATTTAAATTGCCCATAAAATTTTCGGTAGTCAAACGCTAATTCTATATTTACTCAAGAAATTAAAAGATATAGATTCTAACAAGAAGCACTATAAATTAAAATCTAGCAAATAAATATACTCGTTTATATATCCATGCCTTATAATACGATTTTTTAAGTAAAGATTGTTTTTAAAAGTAAAAAATAGAAAATAATTTTTTATATATTTTGATTAATAGTATTGGCAAGTGCTTAAATGCTATTTTTTCATACTAAAAAATCATTTTAAGTTTAATGATGTGGCAAATAAGATAGTAGGATTATATTTGCCATTATAAATTATATAAATTTAATTTCTTTCTTCTATATAGCCACAGCACAATAAGGCTTAATAATTATCCTTATTTAGATAGGGAAATAAAATAAATCTATATTGTTAATTTCATATTCACTTCTTTATTCTCTATTATTTGCAGTAAAAAGAGCATAATTTATATTGCTTTAATCTTTTATATTTGTAAGTATATCAATCATTTCACGCACTGCACCTTCACCACCTTTTGCATGAGTAACAAAAGATGCACGCGTTTTGTTAATAGTGCTTGCATCTGCTGGTGCAAAGCTATAGCGGCAAAAAGCATACATATTTAAATCATTAATATCATCACCAATGCATGCCACATTGTCAGCCAAAATCTTATATTTTTTACAAATTGCTTTTAGACAAGCAAGCTTATCATCAACTCCCAAATGCACCTCATGGATACCAAGTTCTTTTGCCCTATGTTGTGTTAAAAGGCATTGTCTCCCACTAATAATACTTACAAAACCACCTGCTTTAATCCATTCAGCAATCCCCATACCATCTTTAACATTAAAGTTTTTCACTTCAACAATAACATTATTAATATGGAGCAACCCAATTTGTCCATTTGTCAAAGTCCCATCAACATCTAATACTATCATTTTAATCATATCACTCATAAACAACCTTTCGTGCTTGGAATATGTATATTTGGATTTTTTGTTATTGCTCGCCTTAAGCTTACTGCAAAAGCCTTAAATGTAGATTCTATAATATGGTGTAAATTTTTGCCGCGTTGCAAAACAATATGTGTGCTTATACCCGCTTGCATAACAACTGCTCGGAAAAATTCCTCAACAAGCTCAACATCAAAATCACCCACTTTACCATAGAAGCCATTTTGTGCAACTTGCATATCAAAAAGTAAAAATGCACGATTGCTAATATCAATATCACAAGATGTGCATGCCTCATCCATAACTACTGCACTATTGCCAAAACGTTCAATATTTTGCACAGGAAATATACTTTTGCGGAGTGCTTGTCCTAGCACAATACCGCAATCCTCAACACTATGATGCATATCTACTTCCAAATCCCCTTGACATATTAACTCAAGATTTATAAGTGCATGTTTAGCAAATGCCTCTAACATGTGATTGAAAAAACCAATACCTGTTTTTATATTGCTTGTCCCAATCCCATAAAGCTGGAGGCTTAGTTGGATTTGTGTTTCTTTTGTATTGCGTTCCAAGATTATTTTATCTTGTGCGTGGAAATTGTGTTTTGTATCCATAATATATCCAAATAAAAAATACTACATTGTAGCATATTTTTATAATACATAAGATTTTCTTATGCTTTTTTGTATGTTATTTTATATTATTTAGCTCTAAATAAAAATGGCAAAATAATCTATAGTATATAAAATTTTAATAAAAGATGATATTCTATCTCTTTTCAACTAATATTTTATAACTACTTTATTTATCGGAATAAGATATTAAAGATATGGTGTAATTATGGAGAATTTTATTTTTACCTTATTAAAACCCCTTTCAATTGATTTTATATTGCATTACACATAAAATATATTTGTATTTTGTTATATTCATGTTTCATCAATATTTATCTTTATGTAAAAATAGTATTTTGCTTTAATTGTGGCATATAATGTTCTATATATTATATATGGAGTAAGATTAATACATTTTTTTATTGCCAATATCTATATTGAATAATAACTTAAATGAAAGCTATAGCCTAAATAGCATAATAAAGCAAAGTAGCTTTACTTATAAGTCTTATGCAGTAATATTGATATGATGCAGTTTTTGAGTTATACATTATTAATTCATTTTTCAAATATTTCCATATTTCCTTAAACATGCTAAAATTTTATTTATCAAACCTTAAAGGCTTATTGCATGGAACAACAACTCATGTCGCTTGCTATCCAAACTTATAAAATAACGCTTTTTTTATCTCTTCCTGTTTTGCTTGTTGCCCTTATTATGGGTCTTTTGATTAGTATTTTTCAAGCAACAACACAAATAAATGAAATGACTCTTGCATTTGTTCCAAAGATTCTAGCGGTTGTTGCAATGATTATTTTTACTATGCCATGGATGCTTAATATGCTTATGGATTTTACCAAAATGGTGATTAATATGATTCCTAGCATTATCTCTTAATATTATGCAAGAAATTTTTATTGATTTTCAAAAATATTCAAGTATTAAAATAGGCACAAAGCTTCCTGTAAAAATATTTGAGATTAATGATATAGGTGCGTATTTTACGCATACTAGCCCACAAGATAACCATATAACAGCAAGTAAAAAACCAACAATATATAAACATGCAACGCTTGCATTTCATACACCATTACCACACACGCCAAATGCTTTTTTACAAAAAGATTCCATGATGTGGCGTATTATAGGAAAAGCAAATAATTTGCTTGTTGCCCCAAATGCAAAGAATCTTGCGATACTTGGTGATAGTTTTAATTATATTGCACTCAATAATGATTATATTGAAATGGGGGCAAGCGTAACAAGCTTGCAAGCATTTTTATTTTTTAAACAACATAATATTATGGGTTTTGAATTTCTTAAAAATCTACCCGGTAATATTGGTGCTTTATGCAACATGAATGCAGGAATGAAACATTATGAAATGATACAAGGTTTGCAAAGCATTAATATTAATGGACAATGGATAGATTCTAAAGATGCAGGACTTCGCTATCGTAAAAGGGAGAGTGGTGGTGTTATTTTTGCAGCAAGGTTTCATAAAATATATGGTTTCCGCAATGAGCTTTTACCGCTTTTTACACAAATGCGGCAAACACATCCAAAAGTTCCAAGTTGTGGTAGCTGTTTTAAAAATCCACCAAACGATTATGCAGGCAGATTATTGGAGGTAGCAGGTATGAAGGGTTTTTATGTTAATAATGTAGGCTTTAGCCACCAACATGCAAACTTTTTGGTTAATCTAGGAGGTGCAACCTATAATGACGCGATACAAGTTATTAAGATTGCAAAACAAAAGGTGTATGAAATCAGCGGTGTTTTACTTGAATGTGAGGTGCAAATATGCGAATAGAATGCTATGATGATAATTTTTTTCAGCTTGATTCTTGTTGGACATTATGGAATCTTTTTAAAACACAATATATTTTTCCATTCATATATCAAAAAATGCAAGATTTTAATGAAAAAATAAAAGAATCATACTATATTTTAGAGGTAGCACAAAATAACATTCCACCAAATATACATGATGAAGCAACATATCGCAAGCTTTTGCAAGCATATAAAAATCTAAAGCATAGTGATAATATAAATAGTAAATTGCCTACCGAAATTAATATATATATGGATTTTCTTGCCACTTTTATTATGGACATAATATATGCAGATTCTATACAACAGCATTTACAATTAGATAAGCAATTATACCGCCATATAGAATCTTTATACACTCAACAGCTTTATATAGAGTTGCTATATGTTGATAATGATGCTATGCAAACATTAAATTATGAATATATGCATAAAAATTACCCCACAGATGTATTAAGCTTTCCTTTAACAACACAAGCCATAGAAATTGAGCAATGTCTAGGCAGTATTATATTTAATATTTATGAAATATGCGATAAAGCGGTGCTATATAAACATAATATATATGCAGAAATATCACTCCTTTTTATCCATGCTTTTTTGCATATATTAGGTTTTGATCATGAAAATGATAATGGGATACAAAGACGCATAGAGCAGTATGTAATAGAGCAACTCCATCTACCAAAGAGTCTTATCATGCGAACACATGATGATATACATTGATTTTGAATTAAATATATTTACAATTTTATTCAATCATAAAGATATAAATAAATTTAAAATAAGCGAAAAATACTGATAGAGCATTGAAATAAGTTATATTGTATATTATGTTGTAAGAAGTTGTGATTGATAAAATTAGTAACAATATACAATGCCTTGACATTATTTTTACTAAGCAGCTTATTAACGATTTGTTGAATGATAGGCAATGAATAATTATGCTTTTTGTATGTGATAATTACTATACTCACAATTAGATGGATATGCAGTCTCAATACTATATATATGAATGTTTGGGTTAGAATACATAAAGCTTTGAGAAAGATTCTTAAAGTAAATCTACTCAATGGATATAGATAGCATGCTTAAGAACCTTGTTCTATTGTATTCCATAAATCACCAAGTTTTCTATCCCATTCAAATGGATTGAATTTTTCTATACCGCCAGAGGGTGTGAAAGTAAGTTCACCTATATAAATTTTCTTATTCACATAATATAAATCTACACGCACATAATTAAATGATTTAGCCAACATAATAGCAATATGAAGCATTTGTTCAAAATTATTCGGTTTTGAAGGAATATAGTTAAGTTTGTTGCTTAAATCAAATGGCAACTCTTTCCAATTCGTATCCATAACAACTTCTTTGTTTTTTCTAAAGCTATCAGCAGCAACCTCTATATGTGTAACTGTATCGCAAACAACATGTATTTTGTAATCCAATGGCGATTCCCATCTTTTACCATCATTGCTAGCACCTTCATCTAACATCTCCTCTGCAAATATTCTAGGCTCTATATCTTTATAATGCCATTCTCGATATAAGGAATAATAATTAATTTTCAATTGCGTAGTAAGTTTATCCATAGCATTTTTAAATTGTGTAGAGTCTGCAAGAAATGCTTCTTTATTGGGTATAGGGATAACACCACCGGAAGCATGATTTGTTTTTAAAACAAAGCTTTTTGGTAATTGTGTAAAATCAATCTCTGCTACATTCTTATAGATTCCATAAAGCTTTGGGAGATAGGGACAAGTATTTGTAGCAAAAAAGCTCTTGTGTTAATGTATCTATTGGTTGGAAGAGTAAAGAATTTGGAGTAAGTATAGTATTCATATGGGATTTATATATAGAATCTTTTGTTTGCATTGTTATTGTATGTAATGGTGTTTGTGAATCTTTACTATTAGATTCTATAGTGTTAGATTCTGTAGTATTAGATTCTATTGTATTAGATTTTAAAATACTAGTTTCTATTGTATTAGTTTTTGTAGTCTTAGATTCTATTGTATTGGATTGTATAGTATTAGATTGTATAGTATCATATATCTTTTTATTATCTTGTTCTTGTTGTAGTGTTGTATGTTGTATTGTATCTGTATTAAAAGCATTACTTTCTTTAGAATCTATGTTTTGATTTATATGAGAAGATTGCCCCCCCACCATAATTATTTGCAATAGCATATTGCATATTTGTTGTATCTTTAGTAGCTTTATTTTCTATAAAATCTTGTAACATAAAAGCAATATAAATTCTTGCTTTAAGTTTATCTGCTAAAGCAGTATAGATTGGGTTTCTATCAAATAAGATTCTATGGATTATTTTTTCATTAAAAGTTTG
>JARHZY010000070.1 GCA_029264655.1 Helicobacter sp.
CTTGTATTTTTTTAAAATACTTTTCTTTTATTGATAAAAGATTGCTAAAACCACTAAGTTTTACTTTATTCTTTGTGCCTTGCTCTTTTATTTTTGCTCCTAGATAGCAATCTTCTAGTTTTGAGTAGAATGCTTTTTTGTAGTTCATGTTGTCCCTTTTTTGCGTTAAAATTTCTTAATAGCTTTGAGATTATTATGCGTAAGATATGATATGCTTTAATAATTTTTTGTTATGTATAATAAAAATGAGTGCTAGATATTGCCCTAAAATTTTAACTTATTCTTATATATTGCTCTTTAAAATAAAATAAGTATTGTAATGTTTTTATTTAAATTTGTATTTATTTTTAATAAAATATTTTACTCTTTAGTTTAAGCCTTAAAGCAATTTTGCAAAGCTTTTGTTTTCTTTATAGCCTATAAAATATCAAATATAAATAAACCTTAAAAAACACATTTACAAAGAATTAAAATAGATAAAAAACCCTACTACCAAAAACATAAACAATAGAATCTAACTTGCATGATTGGCATATGAAATAATAAGTCAATCTCTTGAGTATTTATAGCTTTGCTTCATTGGTTATTATATATATCTCCACATATTATTTTTAGCTTTCAAGCACACTTAAAAGTAATCTTAAAGCCTGCAAACTTGCTGCTTGTTGCACAAATACTCTTGAATCCTTATAATCTATCCCATCAACACATGATAGATAATTATGGGCAATACTAATTGGCAATTTATCTCGTATAAGCACACAGGTAAAAACCATACCCGCAGGTAAATGCAAAAAATTATGCATGCTGGTATCTTCTGTAGCTAAACCACTAGTAGCAATAGCAATATCAGCTTGAAACAAATCAAGCACCCCTCTCGCCATAGCACGTACACAAGCTTCAGAATACACACCATGCTCTGTAATAATAGAATCTTTGATACCTAAAATCTGCTGTTTTGATTCAATGCTATAAGTGGTTATCCCGCCTTTAAAAATAGCGCTTGCACCATTAATAGCTGTTATCATTGCGCTTAATGTGCCACCAGTGCATGATTCAGCAACACAAAGACTATAATTGTATTGCCTTAATTTTTGCAATGCAAATGCAACAATATTGCCCCGCAAAAGCCGTTCTGCAAATAAAGATTCCAATATTTTGAAAAATGTCTCTAAACATTGTGTGGTTGCGCAAGCAATAATACCATATTCTTGCGATAAGATAGTTGGCAATATATCATGAGTAGCAATAGGACTTATGTTTTTTGTCTGTAAATCTTGTGCGAACATTGAGTTAGCTAATTTTAAATCCACATGGCATTCTTTTGCATAATGTGATACAATCTGCATAGCACTGCTTTGTTCAAAACCTAGAATTTCAAAATATACTTCATGGTAATGTTCTTCTTGATAAGATTGTGCCATTATGGTTTGTTCGGGGAATATTGCACTTTTGCATGTCTTATGAGATTGTTCTGTATTAGGCATCTTTTGCTTTTTTCTTGCTCTTTTGGCATTTTTCAATGCCTCCATAAAATATCTTTTTTGCAAATGAGTATTACTTTTTCTCATCGTCTTTAGAATCTTTTTTATCTTTTTTATCTTTATCTTCTTTAAAGATTTTAAAATCTTTATTTTTCTTCATAAAATGTGATTGCTGTGAATACAAATGCACAATATTTGGGTCTGCAAGCAAGCAAACAGAATTTTGATCTTTATCTTCATAATCCACTTTGCTAAGTAAATCACGTGCAACATTTAATCTTGCACGTTTCTTATCATTAGAATCTACAATCATCCATGGGCTATAAGGTGTGTGTGTGCGTGAAAACATTTTTTCAAATGCTTCTGTATAATCATCCCATAAACTTAATGATTTTGCATCAATAGGGCTTAGCTTCCACATACGCAATGGATCATTTTTGCGTCTTTCAATACGTCTTTTTTGCTCATCTTGTGATACATTCAAGAAGTATTTAAAAATCATTGTGCCACTTGCAACAAGCATTTGCTCTAGATTGCTTACTTGATAAATAAATTCTTTATATTCCTCTTGAGTGCAAAATCCCATTACCTTTTCAACACCCGCACGATTATACCAACTCCTATCAAAAAAGACAATTTCACCACCTGATGGTAAATTGGTAATATAGCGTTTAAAATACCATTCTGTTTTCTCTTGCTCTGTTGGCTTATTAAGTGCTACAATACGGCAACCGCGTGGATTAAGATGTGAAGTTAATGCCTTGATTGTGCCACCCTTACCAGCTCCATCTCTACCCTCCATAATAATAACAATCTTTTGGTTTGTTTTCTTTACCCAATTTTGTAATTTTACAAGCTCTATCTCCAACTTACGCAACTCTTTTTCGTAAAACTCGTTTTTCAACAAATGGCGATTATTAATAACCTTTTTTTTGCTATACACTTCTTGTGCATTTAACGATTCTTCAGGTCGGATAACAATTTGCTTCTTACTCATTGTAAGCCCCTTTCATGTTAAAGTAAAAAAGTGTAGCATACTCAATATTTTATTAAAAATTACTTAAATATGTGTTAGATATGCATAAGAATGCTTATTTAACGCATTTTTTTGATAAAAAATCTCAAAATATATAAATTATTGATAAATATACTAGAGAGAATAATATTAATTGTGTTATTATATTATTGAATTTCTATAGGTAAGCATACTTATTATCACCCTAAAAATATAGCCCACTATCACATTTTTGTTTTAATATGAATACCCAACATACGAAATCCCGTTGTAAGGCTTAAAGATACAAGTAAAAGTATTTTTAATATTTGTGCTTCATGGGGAGTTTGCAAGATTCTATGCGCATTATAAAAAGTGTGGAGTGATTTTGCAAGATTTTTTAAATATTCACATAATTTTTGCAAAGCTCTTTCATCGTAGCTTTGATGCAATACATGAAAAAGCCCAAGACTTTGTAAGATAAGTTGCATGCTATCTTGTTGCAACACAGAATCATTATTACATAAAAAGTCTATGAGATTTGCTTCTTGTATTTGAACATGGCTAAAAGTAGATTTTTCTAAAAGCGTATGGATTCGTGCGTTTGCATAATTAATATAAAATACAGGATTAGATGCATCTTCTTTGCTTAAATCTTGCACATCAAATTCTAAATGCGTATCAAGGCTTTTGCTAAGAAAAACAAACTTTAAACTCTCTGCTCCAATATCATTTACTACATCTTGAATAAGGATAAAATTACCTGCTCGCTTACTCATTTTATAAGGTTGCCCATTTTTCAATAAGCTAACCATTTGTGCAAGCAATACTTCCAAACTATTGGAATCAAAGCCTAAAAAATCAATACTTGCCTTAATACGCGATATATAACCATGATGGTCTGCACCCCAAATATTAATATAATGATTGTAGGCTCTATCAAATTTATCTTTATGGTAAATAATGTCTCCTGCCATATATGTTGGCATACCATTATCACGCACTAAAACCCTATCTTTTTCATCACCTTTAAGGCTTGATTGCAACCATATTGCACCATCTTTATGTAAAAGGGCATTATGTTGTTCTAAAGCATGCAATGTATCATCAAAATGTTTATATAATTCTTTTTCGCTAACAAAATAGTCAAAATCAATATCTAGGGTATGGAGATTTTGTTTGATTTCTTGCAGCATCATATCTTTTGCATATAAACCAAGTGTTTGCAAATTATCTGTTGTAGTAAAAAAATCTTCTCCAAAGTGTTTGATTGCTGCTTGTGCAACAGAGTCAATATAATCACCCTTATATATTTCACCATCAAGTATTGTTAATCTTAGAATCTTTGCTGCACTATTATAAACAGATAACGCAAGCATATCAATCTGACTACCCGCATCATTTACATAATATTCGCTTGCAATATCATAACCCAATTGCTTACCAATGCGTTGCAATACGCTACCAAATATTGCACCTCTTGCATGTCCAATATGTAATGGTCCTGTAGGATTTGCACTGACATATTCAAGTAAGATTTTTATATTTTTGCTTGCACCTTTTGCGAAATGTTGTGGCTTTGCAAGTGCATTTTCGAGTGCATAGATAAGAAAATGATGCGTAAGAGAAAGATTGAGATAGCCATTAACTGGCTCAATATCTGCAAACATTTGCATAAAAGGTTTATCTTTGTGGGAATCTGCATCATATTGTAACAAAAATGTTTGTAAAGTTTGTGCCAATATTTTTGGATTTGTGCGTAAAATCTTTGTTAAAGCAAAACAAATTGGTGTTGCAAAATGCCCATGTTTCTTATCCTTTGGATATTCAAGCGGTATTGTAAGTATTGTGTGCTTTGCATGCAAATCACTAGAATCTTGCATATTCCCTTTATGTGGTATATCTAACTCTATGCTATGCTTTGAAGTCTTTTTTTTTTGGCTTTGTGTGTTAGATTCTTGTTGCACAATAATATCACTACGTCCAAGTGATAATAAATAAGCCCGTATTGCTTGTGTAAGAAATGCTTTTACTTGGTAATACATTAGACTTTCTCTGTTTGTTGTTGTGGCATACTCGAGCTTGTTTCAATAACCTGTGCTTCAATCACTTCGGGCTTTTTTTCAGGCTTTTGTTGTGATTGTGTAGCACTTTGCTCCATTTTCTTATCATCATCATCTTCTAATTCTTTTTTGAATGTTTTAATGCCACTTCCAAGCCCTTTTGCTAATTCTGGAATCTTCTTTGCTCCAAATAGCAACACAATTACAAGCAATACTACAAGCCAATGCCATATACTCATGCTTCCCATAATAATGTCTCCTTCACTTATTTTTGACTATTTTCAACAATCTTAGATTCTAAACTCATAAGCCCAATATATTGTTATGGCAAAGTATATTGTGCTAGCAAAGCTTGAATCTTTACCTCATGATTTGCAAACATAAGACTTCGTGCAATATGCAAAATAGCCTCTTTAGAATTTATTATATTATCATTAATTAGCAAATAATCAAAAGTATTTGCATATTTCAACTCTTCTTTAGCATTAAAAAGCCGTTTTTGTATCACCTCTTTACTATCAGTATTACGACTACATAGTCTTTCTTCTAAAATCTGTAAATTTTTTGGCGTAATAAATATAGATTTTGCGAAAGGATAATATGCTTTAATACTATTATGCCCTTTTACATCAACATCAAAAAGAATAAATTTTTGCTCCATTATAGCTTGCGTTATGGGTGCAATGCTTGTCCCATAAAAATTACCATGCACTTCTTCATATTCTAAAAACGCACCATTGTTAATACCTTCTTGAAATGCTTCTTTTGTAGTAAAAAAATACTCTCTACCATGAAGTTCATGTGCCCGTGGCGTCCTTGTTGTTGTAGAAATTGAAAAGTAAAAATTAGGGATTGCTTCTTGTAGAACTTGCATTAATGTGCTTTTTCCTGCTCCAGATGGTCCAGATATAATAAGCATATTATAATATGTGTTATCCATTTAATTTCCTTGAATATTAATACTATTTACTACATTATTGCAAAATAAAACAAATATATAACTACTAATAGGATTATAGTTTTTCATATATTTTTAATTTTTAAAATATTGATACTCCAAATAATTGTAAATATATTTAATGTGTAAAATCACTGAAATTTTCTACACTATTTGCTAAAAAGCCATAACACATTGTATAATTAGCATTCTTGTTTAAATCGTTATTTATTAAAGTTTATATAATGAATGTTTGGAATGAAATTTATTCACATTTTAGCCCTATTGCCTTTACTCTTTTTGGATTTAATATCCATTGGTATAGTTTAGCGTATGTATCTGCATTGCTAATTGGTTTTATCCTTGCCAAATACTTTATAAAAAGTATGCCACGTTTCTCACATATAGATTCAAAAATCATAGAAAGTTATTTTATATGGGTTGAAATTGGAATCTTGCTTGGTGCACGTTTTGGGTATTTATTTATTTATACAGATTCTGCATTGTTTTATTTAACACATCCATGGGAAGCATTTAATCCTTATATTAATGGGCAATTTGTGGGAATTGCAGGCATGAGTTTTCATGGTGCAGTCTTTGGTTTTCTGCTTGCTTCTTTTATATTTTTTTATGTCAAAAAAGCAAATATTTTTGCCCTGCTTGATATAGTCGCATTGAGCGTGCCACCTGCTTATGTGCTTGGACGCATTGGTAATTTTCTAAATAAAGAGTTATATGGACGAGTAATTGAAGAAGATTCATTGCGTTTTATGGGTATTTATGTCGAAGGTGCATTGCGTTATCCTAGCCAATTAATTGAAGCATTTTTAGAAGGTATTGTAGTTTTTATTGTGGTGTTTATTGCAGCAAAAAAAATACAAACAGAAGGCATGCTTATTGTTGTTTATGCATTTGCCTATAGCATTGCTCGTTTTATAGCAGAATATTTTAGAGAAGCTGATGTGCAAATGGGCTATTATTTTTTAGGGCTTAGTATGGGACAGATTCTAAGTTGCGTTATGATGGGTATTGCCCTAATATTGTTATTTGTTGTCAAAAAACGGGCAAAAACTAGTCTAACATAAAAAGGATTATTATGGGATTTGAGCTGTTTGGAAAAAAGGTTTTTGATTTTAGTATGCCTTTTTCACACTTTGAGGCATGGAGCACAATTATTGTTGTAACTAGTAGTGCATTTATTATATTTCTCATACTTGCAAAAAAAGCAAAACGATATAAAGAATCCAAACAAACACAAAGCAAAGCAAAGCAATCTTAATGAAAATAGCTATTTTTGGCGGGAGCTTTGATCCACCACATAAGGGGCATATAGCAATTATAGAGCAAATCTTGCAAACATTAGATATAGATTTATTGATTATTCTTGTAGCATACCAAAACCCATTGAAGGCACATTATAGAATCCACGCACATAAACGTTTTGCTTGGATGCAAATACTAAGCAAACACTATAAAAAAACCTTATGCAGTGATTATGAAATACAACAAAACAAAGTTGTAACTACAATGGAAAGTGTATGTTATTTTCAAAAACTTTATAAACCATCAAAAATATATTTTGTGTTAGGACAAGATAATTTTTTGCAAGTGCCACAATGGCATGATTTTATTTCATTGCGTAAGTGCTTATGCTTTGTTGTTTTTAGGCGTATAACAGCAGAATCTGCATCTACAGAAGAAAATACGCAGGCATTATGCGAACAATTCGCCAAAAAATTTATGCTTACAATGCAATATCTATATTTTGCATATCCCTATGCTTCAAGTCTTATTGTGCAAAATATGGCACAATATAAAAATGAGATTCCAATAAGTATTCGTAATGATGTTATAGAATCTTATGCTACAATCAACAAAACATAACAAAAGGACATACATGGCACAATATGATATACCATGCGACAATGCACAAGATTTAGCCCAAATGGTTGCAACATTGCTTGATTCTAAAAAAGCAGAAAATATTGAAATTATCGATGTAGCAAACAAAGGGTATTTATCGCAATTTGTAGTAATTGCAACTGCTATGGCTGGAAAACATGCATTATCACTATTGCATTATATGAAAGATGAATTAAAAAGCAAAGGCATACGATTTTACGCTATTGACGAAGAAAGTGAAGACTGGATTATTGTGGATTTAGGTGAAGTAATAGTCCATATTTTTACAGAAAACCACCGCAAAAAATACAATATTGAAGAATTTCTTATAAAAACATTTATGCAGCAAACAAACCCACAACACTAAAATATGCTATTTTATATCCTTTGAATAGCTCTTGTATAATTATGTGCATTATTAAAAAGAAACATAATTTTTAAAATATATAGAAATTAATCTTATAAAAGTAAAAATTAATCTTATTACGCTATAATGCTAGTATTTCAATTTATGGAGTCTATTTTGCAAGATATTATGGAATTTTTAAAAGTTTATTTGGACCCACTAATATTTAGTATATTGGGTTTTATGGCATTGCTTGTTATTTTTTTTAGTATTGAGCGTTTTATATTTCTTACTCGTTTGCAACTTGATAAATATACAGATATAGAAGAGTTAGAAGAAGATGTAAGCAAAAATTTAACACTTTTATATATTATTTATTCAAATGCTCCCTATGTTGGGCTTTTAGGCACGGTTGTTGGTATCATGATTGTATTTTACGATATGGGTGGAAGTGGTAATATTGATGTAAAAAGTATTACGCTTGGACTTTCTATGGCATTAAAAGCAACTGCGTTGGGGCTTGTGGTAGCTATCCCTACACTAATGATTTATAATGCATTTTTACGCGTAGCAGACACAAAGGTAAATCGTTTTAAAATCTTAAATAATAAGCATATGTAGCAAGAGAGGGAAATTCTATGAAAATTAAACGTGGAGATGGGTTAAATATTGTCCCATTCATTGATGTTATGCTTGTATTGCTTGCACTTGTTTTATCGATTTCAACCTTTGTTTCACAGGGTAAGATTAAAGTTGAAGTGCCACACGCAAGTAATACACAACAAGAGGAAGAAGAACAAAAACCTATTTTTATAGTTGTCAATGAGGAAAATAAAATATATATTGATGATAAAGAAATGAGTGAGAGTGAGCTTGAAGCATTTATAAGTGAAACTCCAAATGATAAAATGGTGCATTTTAAAGGTGATAAAAGCTCAAGTCTTGAAAGGCTTGTCTTTGTGATAGACCAACTCACAAAAAAGGGGCACGATCATGATAAATTCAGAATTGATACGCAACGCCATTAAAAACCCAAGTTTTTATGGTATTACACTTGCATTTATTGGTGCAGTTGGTATTTTTGCTTATAGTATTTATAGTGATGCAAACCTATGGAAACAAAAAGAAGATGGCGAACAATTCATTAGCATCCAACTCTCTGCTTTTGCCCCACCAAGCAAAGACCCTATTGCAGAAAAAGTAGAACAACCAAAATACCATCATAAACCACGCCAACGTCCCAAAAAACATGAAGTAGAGGCTACACCTAAACCAGAACCCTCACCATTACAAGCTGTAGAAAAACCACAACCAGAAGTAGTAGAAAAAGTAGAGGAAATAACAAAAGAAGTGGTAGAGGAAACACAAGAAGCAAAAACACCAACAACAACACAATCAAACCCCGATGCAGTTGCACAAGAAAATATTAAAATTATGCGTTATGCTGATGGGGTAGAAAACGAATTTTTACAAGCAATACATCGTGCAGTGCAAAAAAAGCATATTTATCCACCTTTTGCTATACAGCGAGGCTATGAAGGTAAAGTATTTGTAAAATTTCTCATTGATGTGAGTGGAGCAATCTCGCGTCTTGAAGTCATCAAAACTTCGCGGTATTCATTGCTTGATAAAGCCGCACTTAAAACGCTAAAACGTGCATGCAAAGACTTCCCAAAACCACATGAAAAAGTTTATATTGAGATTCCAATTGTATATAATCTGCAACACTAAATATACAATAATAATGAGTAATAAATAATATTTACTCTATACATACTACATAAGGGATTGATTCTAAAAATAGCTAGACACATCTTCAATGCTTTTTAAGAAAATATTTATAGCGATGGTATAAATTTTCTAAAAGCAGAAATTACATTTTTAACATTTTGATTTTACATACAATGTTAGAAGGCTTAAAAACCCTATTATACAAAACCCTTTTTTATAAAAGTATATAGATTCCACAAATAAAGATTAGAAAAATGCTATAGAATACCACTAGCAATATTTGATATATTAAATTATCACTTAATATTGCATTGTTAGATTTGCATTATACTTTTTGTTAAATCTTCAATTATTAATATGATTATAAGCTTTTTTATAAACTCAATTTATTTTTATGGAAATTAAAAATACTACAACATAAACCCAAAATTTTATAAAAATTAAAAGTGATTAATCCAATTTATAGAATATATGCAAACAACAAACTGACCATTAAGTCTAGATTCACAAAAAAAGAGTAAATAACAATTAACTAATAGTAAAATACAATTATTGATAACATATAAAATAGGTATGCCAAAATATTACACAACACAAATATACTAAAAACTAAAATACCAACACATTAATCAAACCACAAATAATGCTAACTTTGCAGAGTAAATAAAATATGACTTATTCTAAAAGATAATTTTACAACTATAAAGTGAGTTTTAAGGAAAGATAAATTAAAAGTGGGATAGGTTTAATAGTGCGTATAAAACAATTAAAATCAAAATTTATACTGAAATTGCTATAAATCTAGCCATATGGCTAGATTTTATAATCACTTCCCAACATCTTACCATATCTAAAACTTTTTTATTTATAATCCCATTCAATTTACCACCAGCCTAAGCAAATCCTATAACTTACCCAATGGTAATGCGTGTTTATTGGCTTAGCAAGATATTTATATTACTTTTTACTTAAACAAATAAAAAGAAATTAAAACAATGCTTGTTGTTTTGTTGTGCGTTTTTTACTGATAGTGCGTTGTGGGTATGTAATTTTTCCTTTTGAAAAATCAATAAGTGCTTGTAATGTCTGCACTTCTTTTGGGAGTGATTGCACGCATATCTTATAAAGTTCAAATGCAGTGAGTGCATCAGCATAGGCACGATGTGCTTGTGCTGTATTAATACCTAGCATAGCATTAAGATAGGATAAAGCATATTTTTTTGATAAAAGTGTTTTACGGCTAAGTTCTAATGTGCATAAACGTGCATTAAAAAGTGGTGGCATACCATAATCATACAAACTCTCTGCAATGAAATTATAATCAAAGGAAACATTATGTGCAACAAACACACAATCCCCCAAAAACATGCGGAATTGCTGTAAAACTTGCTCAAGACGTGGTGCATCTTCAAGCATATATGCCTCTATACCTGTTAATGCTATTATATCATTTGGCACATAAGGGCTATATACAAGTGTATCAAAAGTATCAAGAATTTGCCCATTCTGTGCAATAATTGCACCAATTTCAATAATTTGCCCACTTTGTGTATTTGCTGCTGTTGTCTCTATATCAACAAAACATAATTTTGTGTCCTGTAAATTTAAATTTTTTGTTGTAGTATCAACAATATAATCATTTTCCTCTGATTGATAAACTCTATGTAATGGGGCATGCAAGCCAATCATAATCTCAAGCAATGTCTCACTTTCAAGTTCTTTGTATTCGGGCAATATAGTAGCAAATTTGGCACGAAATACATCAAGTTCTAAAGGCATTTTATCAAGTATATTAAAATAATGCGAAAAATATTGAAGCGCCATTGTATCTTCCAAGTATTATGCGATAGACCGAAGCCACTGCAATAATAAATGAATTTGCCGCTTTACCTCATCGCTTGCACACCCACCAAGGCTACTGCGTCTTTGCATTGAATGCTCAAGATTTAAGATAGTTTTTAGTCTATCATGTGTAATTGTCGCAATAATAGATTCTGTTATATTACTATCTTGTGTTGTAAGCTTTGCAAGTTCTTGTTGCAAAAAAGCACAAAGCATTTCTATATTTATATTGCTTAAATCTTTACCTTGAGATTCTGCATATTGCACACATATACCTACAATATGGTGTGCTTCGCGAAATGGCACATGGCATTCTTGTGCCAAAAAATCTGCTAAATCAGTTGCTACTAAATGCCCAACTTCACACATCTTACGCATATTTTCTACATTAATTGTTAATGTTTTAAGGCTTTCTGTGAGAATCCTAAGACTTATAGTTGCAGTTTGTATAGAATCAAATACCCCTTCTTTATCTTCTTGCATATCTTTATTGTAAGCAAAAGGTAGTGCTTTCATTGTGGTAAGCAATGCCATAAGATTCCCATATGCCCTACCCGTTTTACCGCGTAAAAGTTCTGCAACATCAGGATTTTTTTTCTGTGGCATAATGGAGCTACCAGTCGCAAAGCTATCTGCAAAAGTTATAAATCTAAATTCATAACTACTCCACAAAATAAGCTCTTCTGCCATACGCGAAATATGAAGCATAATCATTGCAATATCATAAAGTATATCAAGTGCAAAATCGCGTTGCCCCACAGAATCCATAGCATTAAGACTTGCTGTTTTAAAACCCAAACTCAAAGCAAGATTCTCGCGTTCATTACCATAGGGCGTGCCAGCAAGAGCAGCACTTCCCAATGGACAATCATCACTGCGTTGCATACTTGCTTGCAAACGTTCAATATCCCGCTTTAATCCAACACACCATGCAACCAAATGATAACCAAAACTCACAGGTTGAGCATGTTGCAAATGTGTCATACCCGGCATTAAAGTATTGGTATGGTGTTGGGCAATCATTAATAATGCTTCCATAAGCTCACTTAAAAGCTTTTGTAAAATAAGATTCTGCTTACGACAATATAATTTAAAATCAAGTGCAACTTGATCATTACGACTGCGTGCAGTATGCAATTTTTTACCTGCACTACCAATCTTTTTACTTAAGGCTTGTTCAATTGCCATATGAATATCTTCATCTTGTAGTGAAAAAGTAAAAGTACCCTGCATGATTTCTTGTTTAATTTCTTGAAGTCCTTGTGCAATAGAATCTAATTCATGAATATCTAAAAGCCCAATAGAATAAAGCATTTTTGCATGTTCAATAGAGCCTTGTATATCTTCTTCCCATAAATTTTTATCAAATGGTAGACTCGCATTAAATTCATCAAGCAATGCATTTGTATCTGTTTGAAATCTACCAGCCCAAAGCTTTGCCATATATATCCTTTTAAAATTTAATCAAATAAAAACGCATGATAGCTAAAAAAACATAACAACTTTGTTAAAATTAGAGTTTTGGTAGAAAAACATAATACTTCATGGTGTAATAAGTAATATATAATGAAGATATAAAATCTCTCTTATGCTAAATACAAGCAATATCAAGTAAAAGTATAACTTTAGCTTGTATATAGTTTAGAGAAAGATAATTAGCGGTTATATTTCTTTCTAAATCGCTCTACACGACCGGTTGTATCAGCAATCTTATCACTTCCTGTATAAAATGGATGGCAAAAACTTGAAATATCAATACGCAATTCAGGCTTTGTGCTTAATACTTCAATTTCTTTACCACTTGTTACACAAGTTACTTTACAGGGAACATACTTAGGGTGAATATCTTTTTTCATTAAATTATCTCCAAATCACAAATTAAAGCTTAGGATTATAGCAAAAATAATCTTAAATATAGCTTTTTAGATAAGGAGTTTCTATATTTTTGCTATAATCACACAAATAAAGCAATGAAAGGATATATAATGGCAAAAGCACAAGAGCTTGACTTTGAAACACATATAGAGAAAGTAAAAGATATCATCCAGCAATTAAACAACAATACGTTAAATCTCAAAGAAGGTATGCAACTCTATAAGGATGCACAAGCACACATTAGTATCGCTAATAAAATGTTAGAAGAGGCAGAATTTGAATTAAAAAATGTCATAGAACAACAACAATAATATATTCAATTATCACATAAGATACACTATGCTACCAAAAAAGCATAATTTATAGAAAAGCGAGGCAAAATGAAATATTTAGTTGAAATGTATGGAATCTCACATAAATTTGATATTTTATTATATCAAGATATTGAGTTATGCTTAGAGCCATCACAAAGCGTAGCTATTTTAGGTGCTAGTGGGAGT
>JARHZY010000063.1 GCA_029264655.1 Helicobacter sp.
GTAAGCACAAGGGACTTTAGCGGTGTTATACCTAAAGTTTTATGAATGTTGAGACTCATATATATCCTTTTAATGAAATATGGCTTAATGCCATTTAGCTTAAATTATTTCATTAAAATGTAAATAAGCAAAACTAGAGTGTTTAATTCCCATAGGCATTTTATAGTATAAATATACAAAATGTTACACTTTTGATTTTATGCCATATAATTACAAGAAATCTACAGATATAAAAAACATAATTTAGATTAAATAAAATACTATGTATGTAATATGTTATTTATAATACTTTTAATAACATTTACTTTGATTATCATATATATGGAATTTCACTCAAAAATTTCTCTATGCCCTTATGATACCATTTATAATACTTTCTTTTATCATATTTTTACATTGATTTTTAAGCTACTTGTATTACTATATTCACTTGTTTTGCATTATTCGATATTATTTTAATGCTACATAATACAATTTATATAAAATCTATATTAAACACAACAAAACCTTTACTAACAACTACCTTCTTATATTGCAGCATAGGGTATAAGGTATGAAATCGCATATTTTCTAAAAGTTTGATTTTATACACTTCAATCAAGGTATTTATAAAAAATCTATTATTAAGTGAAATATGCTTTATAGAATCTCTTTTGCTCTGTTTTGTTTCTAAAAGGACTTCTTCATTACACACATTTTTATTCTATGTATAGGCATTTTAGATTCCAAAATGCTTTTTCTTTGATAAAACTTATTTATTTTATCAATATTTTTTAATATTATTAAGACATAGATTCCTTTCCACATTAAAAGTAAGCATTTATAGAATCTACTTTAAATCTACACAAATAACTTTTATAACATCCATTCATGAAACAAACATATACATCATATATTTTACATTATATATTGATAACTTTTATTGTATAATATATTCTAAAAAGTTTTATTAGGATATGCTTTGCGAAAAGAGTCGCGTTTTATTTATAATCTAAAAGGTATTGCAAGGGCAGTTGTCCCGCGTATATTTACACAGAAAAAACTTGAAACAACAATACAAAAACTTTTAAGCATATATGAAAAAGATATGCAAACAATAAGCCATCGCGTTTGCTATTATAATAAACTAAGCACACCATTCCATATACCTACACAACAAAGTGATATACCACAACAAAGCACATATACAGGTGAATTACCACCCTACCCTAGTCGCCTTGCTCATCTAACATTACTTGTGCCAAATATCGATATATTACAACACAATACCCATAAAGCTGGTTCCGTATATTATTATGATTCATATGAATGGACGCGTTATTTTCCTGATTCTTTTCGTTGGGCTTATATGTTTTATGATGTTAATCAGCTTTTAAGCTTTCCTGCTATTTGTAAATCCCGACCCATTATACACTCTAATGTAAATTCTGTATTATTACAACTTGAAAAATATAGGCATTTCCACTTTATTCATGATCCCATAAAGTTTGAAGATAAAAAGGATATATTGTTATTTCGTGGTGCAGTCTATCAGGAGCATAGAATCCGCTTTTTTGAACAGCATTTTACAAATCCAAATTGCGATATTGGACATGTTGGCAAAAAAGATTCCTATCCACATTGGGCAAAAGATAAAATGCCAATTAGTAGTCATTTACCTTATAAATTTCTCCTAAGCCTTGAGGGCTATGATGTGGCAAGCAACTTAAAATGGGTATTAAGCTCAAATTCACTTTGCGTTATGCCAGAACCAGAGATAGAAACATGGTTTATGGAACAGAAGTTACAAGCAGGTGTGCATTTTGCATCAATCAAACGCGATTATAGCGACTTAGATTCTGTGCTTGAATACTACAAAACACACACTAAAGAAGCAAAAGAAATTATACAAAATGCACATAATTTTTGCAAACAATTTTATGATAAACAATTTGAAGGGTTGCTCAATCTCTTAGTTTTACGCAAATATTTTTATCTCTCACAGCAAATTGATATAAGCCCAAAAGAGTTGGCATTATTCCAACTTACCTAACTATAATTTTAGCACTCATATAATCTAAAAATTCTAAAATGTGTATAAATTACACACAAAATATATATCTTCGTTATATCCATATTCATAATGCAAAATCTTTATATATTTTTCTGATACAATCATTACAGACTCTAAAACAAAGGATATAAATGCATACTAAACCTAAAATGAAAAGGAATGCAAAACTCCCCAAAGGCTTTCAACTCTCTGGTATAAAAGCAAACATTAAATATAAAAACCGCCTAGATCTCGGACTCATCTATTCACATGAGCCATGCCAAAGTGCTGGTGTCTGGACACAAAATAGCGTGCAAGCTGCTTGTATCACATACAACAAAGCACATATACAAAATACAATCCATGCTATTATGGTTAATGCGGGTTGTGCAAATGCTTGCACAGGTAAGCAAGGAGAAGAAAACTGCATAACAAGCACAAAGGCATTAAGCAAAGCATTACATATAGATTCAAAACAAATACTCCTTGCTTCAACAGGCGTTATTGGTGCACAACTCCCAATGGATAAAATCTTAAAAGCTATACCAAAGCTTATAGCCCATAAAAATAGCAATAAAGATTCAATAAAAGCAGCAAGTCGTGCGATTATGACAACAGACACCTTCCCAAAAACATTTGGCATAACATACAAACTCACACATATCAATAATGATACAGCAGATTCTATTGATAATACAAATAATGTAGATACTGCTACACCAACCAACAAAACCACAAAAACAGACAAAAAAAGATTTCGAATATGGGGTATGGCAAAAGGTTCTGGTATGATTCATCCTAATATGGCAACTATGTTAGGTTTTATTTTAACCGATATAGCAATTA
This sequence comes from Helicobacter sp., assembly GCA_029264655.1. GTDB lineage: Bacteria > Campylobacterota > Campylobacteria > Campylobacterales > Helicobacteraceae > Helicobacter_A. Next base: position 2,879 of record JARHZY010000063.1, read on the forward strand.
CAAAAGAACTTTTGCAAGAAGCATTAAGCGAAGTTGTTGCACAAACTTTTAACCAAATAAGCGTTGATGGCGACACTTCCACCAATGATATGGTAATTGTGCTAGCAAATGGACAAGCAAAAAATAAAACTATCACAACAAAAGATGCAAACTATGCATTATTTAAAGACGGATTAAAAAAAGTATGCACCCATCTTGCAAAACAAATAGCACGCGATGGAGAAGGGGCAACGCATCTACTTGAAGTAGCCATTAAGCATGCACAAAGCTTGCAGCAAGCACAAACCTTAAGTAAGGCTATTATTGGTTCAAACCTTGTAAAAACCGCAATTTTTGGTAAAGATGCGAATTGGGGACGCATTATCTGTGCTATGGGGTATAGCAATGCGACTTTCAATGCGAATAAGTTTAATCTCATATTTGCAAGTAAAAATGGAAAAATCACAATTGTAAAAAATGGTGTTGCTATGCCATTTAATGAATCTAAAGCAAAACATATATTGAGTGCAAATACTATACGCATTCTTATTGATTTGCAAGATGGCACATATACTGCAAAAGCATGGGGTTGCGATTTAAGTTATGATTATATAAAAATTAATGCAGATTACCGCTCTTAACTTTATAGGGTTTCTTCTAAACGTACAGGGATATTATGTTGTGCTAAAAAATGCTTTAATGCATGTATTTCGACTTCTCTATAATGAAAAATGCTTGCTGCAAGTGCTGCATCAACACCTATTTGCAATGCTGCTAAAATATGCTCCATGCACCCAGCACCTCCACTTGCAATAAGGGGTAAATCACAGCATTGCATAGCGATTTTGAGTTTTTCTAAATCAAATCCTGCCTTTGTGCCATCGCTATCCATGCTTGTTAATAAAATCTCACCTGCACCTCTATGTTGCACTTCTTGCAACCATGCCTGCATATTTCTCCCACTATCATGCCGCCCACCATGTGTAAAAACACCAATACTTCCATCTTGACGTTGTTTCACATCAATTGCAACAACAATGCATTGTGTCCCAAACTTTTCTGCACTTGCATTAATAAAATTTGGATTCTGCAAAGCCGATGAATTTAAACTTACTTTATCGCAACCTGCATCTAAAAGATTGCTAATATCTTGCAAAGTGCTAATACCTCCACCAATAGTAAGCGGTATAAAAATTTCTTTAGCAATAGATTCTATTACCTGTAATGTTATTTTGCGTCCCTCATGTGAAGCAGTAATATCTAAAAATACAAGTTCATCAGCTCCCTCATCATTATAGCGTTTTGCTATTTCAAGCGGGTTTCCTGCATCTTTTAATCCAACAAAATTAACACCTTTTACCACTCTTCCATCTTTAATATCAAGGCAGGGAATAATCCTTTTTGCTAAATTTGTCATAATATGCCCTTTACTTCATGTCGAAAAATCGTTATAATTGCGATTGAAAAACAATATTATAACTAGAGAAGTCGTAAGTTTATTTAATGAAAATGAGGAGTTGGCTTTGTAAGCCAACAAAACATATGCCAAATTTAAGGAGGCATGCCATGGGGGATACCTTAGAATCTTTTGGTATAGCATCTACTGCTTCAATACCAAACACATTGCAACAAACAAAAAAAACTATGCATACTATGCGGCATAAAGTAATGCAGAAAAATGCAAAGCAAGGTAAGCAGACAAATAAGCAAGATAACTTCCAGCATAAAAAAAGTTTGGGACAGAATTTTTTGCATGATTCTGTAATATTGGATAAAATCGTCCAATCCATTCCCTCCAATATTGCTACACAACTTGATAATAACATACAGCTTATTGAAATAGGGATTGGCTTGGGTGATTTGACTAAAAGACTTTTTAACAAATATAAGCTTTTAGCATATGAGATTGATAATGGGCTTATTAAAAAAGCACAACAACATTATAGTGAAGCAATCGCCAAACAACAATTGCAACTCGTGCAAGCTGATGCGCTAAAAGTAAAACATAATTTTGGATATTTGTTTGATAGTGATTATTTTTTAGTTTCAAATCTTCCCTACTATATTGCAACAGCAATTATTCTACAGGCATTAAAGGATACATATTGTAAGGGATTCCTTGTAATGACACAAAAGGAAGTAGCACAAAAATTTTGTGCACAACCAAAAGAGAGTGCATATTGTGCTTTAAGTGTTTTAGCACAATCATTTGGAGAGATGGACTATCTTTTTGAAGTGCCTAAAGAAGCTTTTGTGCCGATACCAAAAGTGCAATCAGCAGTTTTTTGTTTCCAACGCAAAACATGCTTTTACACTGAAACCTTAGAATCTTTATTGCATTTTGCATTTCTTGCACCACGCAAAAAGCTATTTTCAAACCTTTTGCAATGGGATAAAATGCAAAATAAAGCAATGCTTACACACATATTTCAAGAAATGAAGCTAGCCCATGATATAAGAGCACATGAAGTAAGCTTGCAAGAATATTGCAATATGTTGCATATATATAATGTTATAGAAAGGATAAACAATGAATGATATAGATAAAAATACACATAGCCAAAATGAGGGGCATGAGAGTGTAATAAACAATCAACCAAAAAAACGCACACTCTCTCAACATGCAAATATGCCAAAAGATGCAAAACATAATGTGCATGCAAAAAAGCCACAAATGCATAAAAACAATAAAATGCAAGGGCAAGAAAATACAAATGCACATGCCGCTAATGAGCATAAAAAGCGTAATTTCAAACCACAATTTAAAAGTGAGATTCCAAAAGAAAACCAACCAACAGAAAATCGTAGATGGATTGGCGAAAATAAGCATGCTTTGCAACACAAAAGAAAAAAGAATGAAGATGAAGAAAAACATGAAGATGGCACACGCAAAATAAAAACGCCAAGTGAAAAAGGGAATCTATCATTCCATAAGGATTTAAAAAGAGGAGTTGAAGCAAATACAAAGATTCAAAAAGGCTCACTTAATCCTCACCACAAACTCAATCTTGATACAAATGCAAAAGTGCGTATAACGCCATTAGGTGGGCTTGGTGAAATCGGTGGCAATATGACAATTATTGAAACTGAAAAAAGTGCAATTATTATTGATATTGGCATGAGTTTTCCTGATGAAAGCATGCCCGGTGTTGATATTTTAATCCCAGATTTTCATTATATCCAAAGCATTAAAAATAAAATTGTTGCTGTTGTGATTACACATGCTCATGAAGATCATATTGGGGCAGTCCCTTATTTTTATAAGCAATTCCAATTTCCATTATATGGCACACCACTTGCACTTGGTTTAGTTGGCAATAAATTTGAAGAACATGGCTTAAAACAACATAAAGCTTTATTCCATATAGTTGAAAAACGCACACCTGTGCGTATTGGTGATTTTGAAATTGAATGGATTCATATTACACATAGTATTATTGATAGTTCTGCACTTGCTATACGCACAGAAGCAGGGGTTATTATGCATACAGGTGATTTTAAAATTGACCATACCCCAATTGATAATCTCCCCACAGATTTACACCGATTAGCATATTATGGCGAAGAGGGAGTTATGCTACTACTTAGCGATTCAACCAATTCACATAAATCAGGTGTAACACCAAGCGAAGCAAGTGTAGGACCAACTTTTGATAATCTCTTTAAAAATGCCACAGGAAGAGTCATTATGAGCACATTTAGCTCTAATATCCATAGGGTTTATCAAGCAATCCTTTATGGGTTAAAATACAACCGCAAAGTTGCAGTTATAGGACGCTCTATGGAAAAAAATCTTGATATTGCACGAGAGCTTGGCTATATTGATTTACCAAGTAATGTGTTTATTGAAGCACATGAGGTTTTGCAATATCCTGATGAAGAAGTGCTTATTGTAACAACAGGAAGTCAAGGCGAAACAATGAGTGCATTATACCGCATGGCAACCGATGAACATAGACATATTAAGATTAAACCAACAGATATGGTGATTCTCTCTGCAAAAGCAATACCGGGCAATGAGGGCAGTGTTTCAGCAGTAATTAATCTCATTATGAAAGCAGGAGCAAAAGTAGCTTATCAAGATTTTAGCGAGATACATGTAAGCGGGCATGCTGCACAAGAAGAACAAAAGCTTATGTTGCGGCTTATAAAGCCAAAGTTTTTTCTACCTGTGCATGGAGAATATAACCATATTGCAAAACACAAGCAAACTGCAATTACATGTGGTGTTTTAGAAAAAAATATTTACCTTATGGAAGATGGAGACCAAATAGAAGTAAATCCAAACTATATGCGTAAAGTGAAATCTGTGCGGACAGGAAAAAGTTGTGTTGATAATCAAGCAAATCGGCATATTGAAAACGATGTAATCAATGAACGCAATCTCCTTGCAAATGATGGAATCTTTATCCTTACTTTACGCATGGATATACAAAAAAAGAAAATTTTAGAGCATAGAGTAAATGTATTTGGCATTGTTGGGCAAAAAGAAGAAATAGAGCTAGCAAGATTCACTATGGAGCATATCCATATGCATTTAAGTAATGCTAAACCAAATGTATTTAAAGATACAAAAACTTTAGAAAATGATTTATTTGGTATGCTACGCAAACTTCTTTTTAAACGTTTTAAAAAATATCCAGCAATTTTAGTGAATGTGCTTTTTGATGGTGCGATACAACAAAAATCTGTGCAAAACCCAATACCAAAAGAAGCGGATATAGAAACCAAACAATTAGAATCTATTATGCACGAGCATAACACCCTAGATACACATTAATACAAATCTACCACCATTAAGGCTTTAATACTAAAAACTAAAATCTTAGCAAATTAAAGTCTTAAGATTTATTAACCTATGCAGATTTTGCAGGCTTTTTAATCTATTGGGTTTTATGTGGGGGTAGTAGCTACTTTAGCAATAACTCCAAAAATAAGAAACTGCAAAAAAGTTTTATTCCTATTCCATGCAATAAGCATCTTGATAAAAGCAATAAAATTTTCCCACTTTGAAGTAAAATGCAATATATTTCATGAATACTATATAAATAATAAATACCTGCAACAAACCATGCAAATTAAAACTTTCTTGCAATACAATAAACATATATACATATCTCATGCACCCATTTTAGCATATTTAATTGTTAAGTATCTCAACTTGATTGTTGCTTTGATACTATAAATACCAAACATTCCTTATTTTCTTTATACAAGCTATTTCTTCACCTAAAAGTAATCCATGCTTATTTAAAAAACTTTTTATTTATAGCTATAAGCAACTTTAACATGCTAAGATATAGGGCTTATATACATTACCTTAGCTTTATAGTTATTGTTATTACAACTATACATTTTATTGTTTGTATTAAATTGCTTTATCATACTCAAGTTGATTTTACTTGTATATTGCATTATGGTTTTCTTTTTGCAAGCAATTTGCTATCATACTATGCTTTATGTGTGAAACAAGGTAAAACCGATAGTATAAATATAATAAGAATATCAAGTATGAAGCATTATGTAATATAGCTTTATGTAGTGAATCTTTGTTTTTAGATTTAGCTTATTTCTTAATAACTTTAGTTTGCTTATTTTTATAATTACTACTTGGAATCTTTTGGCTACTATTTAAGTTAATTCTATCTTCTATATATGCTATCTTCAGTATTGAAACTTTTTTCATATTTTCATTTTATAGAATTTTTATGAAGTATATTTTAAGTTTTTTCTAAAATTTATACTTTGTTTTACTTTATCTTATTGAACTTTTAATATTCATTTATTTTTTAAAATCTTAAAAATCTTACTTCAAAGCTTTGCCAATATTGCAGCACTACCGCTTCAAATATTTACATTATCATTTATATATATTTTATATCTTATTGATAAACATAAAAGATATTTCAATTATTAAAGTGATACTAAAGATACCAAATGTTTAGTGTATTTTTCTCAATAAGAATAGGTTAATTGAATTTAAAATAACTTCATAAATCTTGCATACATATTTATAATATGTATGTATATCATTATTTTTCATTTATCTTTTAGATACACTAAGTAAGGCTTTAATGTATTTCATTAAAAGTTTTTGAGTTAGGGAAGCTTTTAAAGCTTAGATGCCTTTATTATCTCCTATGTATTGGCTTTTGCATAGATTCTAATTATAGAATCAAAATAAATCTTCTTATAAGTTTTAGCCATATAACATTAATCTCTTAAGACTAGTATATTTATGAAACTTGGCAATAAAGGTTTTATTATGCTTTTGTGAGATACAATACCGCCTTAAAGTCTTTGTTCTTTATATAACAAAACTTTATATATTGATTCAAAAATTAGAATTTCTTATGATTTACATCATCTAATATTTTTGCTGCAATAGAATCTACCCCATTGCTAATTTCTTTAGATCTATTTGCAATAGCAACATTTTCATGTGTAGCAGCCTCTAATTGTGATACCGCTTCATT
>JARHZY010000066.1 GCA_029264655.1 Helicobacter sp.
TTTAAAAATGAATTTTCTAATACTGCTTCAAATTTGATAAAAGCATTTTGCCTATCTGATTTTTTTATAGAGTTTTTCATTTCTTCATCTTGCATAATATCATCTTTGATATTTTCTATTAGCTCTATAATTTTATCATTATCTCTCCATGCAATATCGCCCTCTCTTTGATTAAATTCTTTGATAATTTCTATAAGCGTTTGTAGTTTAGTTTCTGTTGTTTTGCTTACTCCATTAGCTTGTGAAGGCATAAGTTTGCCATCACTTTCTAAAATAATATCTTTTTGCTTGCTAAGTTGGACGCGGTAAGTTTTACTGCAAATATTTGTTCTTTAGAATAAGAAATTTTGGTAAAAATTGAGTTACATGCGGTGTGGGTTATTAATTAGCTACTTAGAAAACAAATAATCATATAAATATTATAAAATTATAATACAATCCATTCAATATAGATATATAGCAAATAGCAATAATATTAGATATGCTATTTTATACCACAATAAGCTATTTATGCAGAATTTTTTATGAAGTTTCTTACATAAACATATGTAGATAGACAAATAAAAACTCACTTTAAGCATATGAAACTACATTGTTTCAATAAAAAGAGAATTATAGGAGTTTTATTATAAATACAAGATTTTAGATTGTATCTTTATGTGCGGTAATGCACTTTTAAACCTGCACTTGCCTGTGTTGTTGGCATGATTTCAATAGTATTAATGTTGACATGTGGTGGTTGGGTGCTTACCCAAAATATGATTGCTGCAATATCTTTTGCATGAAGTGGTGTTGTATGCTGGTATAGTGCTTTTGCTTTATGCTCATCACCATGGAATCTGACAATAGAAAAATCACTGCCTTCACATAATCCGGGTTCAATATTGCTGACACGAATATTTTTATCATATAAATCTGCGCGTAAGTTTCTACTAAATTGTTGCACAAATGCTTTTGTTGCACCATAAACATTACCACCAGCATAAGGGTAACTCCCTGCAATAGAGCCAATATTGATAATATGCCCACTACCTTGTTGCACCATATTGGGTAAAATGCAATGCGTTATAAAGCTTAATGCACTAACATTTGTTGCAATCATCTCTTCCCAATCGCTATATATTGTTTTTTCTGCGGTTTCTATACCTCGTGCAAGCCCTGCATTATTAACAAGGATATCAATATGTAAATCTTTTGTAAAATGCCGAATAAATGCCTTATCACATATATCACCAATACCAAGCACCACCATAATATGCTTTTCCATAGCAAGTATCTCTTGTTTGAGACTTTCAAGTTTATCACCTCTACGTGCAATAAGATAAAGTGTAATATTATCCCATTCTTTTGCATAAGTAAGGGCTAGATAGCGACCAAATCCAGAGCTAGCCCCAGTGATTAGAATATGTTTATTATTATTATACATGCTATACTCCTTTGCGTTAGTTATTTCATTAAAGCTAAAAAATTTTTATTTTTAGCAAACACTTTTCTATTATATTGAGAAAAATAAATATAGTGCTAAAAAATATAGAATTAAAGTGCATTGTGATAAAATCTATAATGCAAAAAAGCTTGCGATAGGCAAATAGCTATTAAAATAATTTTAGTAAGATAAGAGATGAGGCAATATAAAAGTAGCCTAGAAAGTAAAGATATATTCATACGAAATTATCTAGATTCTAATTACTTGTTTTATTGGTTACTTATGGCTTTGCATTAATTACCTATAAGGGTATCATAGTATAAAAAATAATTTTTACTTTTTTTGGATGAAAGAGAGTAGGTAAGTGAGCCTCCACCTTCAAAGTTTGTGCGTGTATAAAAGGGAGATTTTGTTGTTGTGTCAGAGAGTGTATTTGGGTATTGGGCAATGCGGGTAATGCTTTGACAATTAAAGATTCCAAGTTGCTTACTCCCTACAATAAAAACAAGCCCAACACCATATTCATTACATGCCTTAGGAAGTGTTTTTTGTGTTGGGTCGTGTTTGCCCTGTGAATTTAAAAAGCCCATTAATAAATCTGAACTGACAAATTCTATAAAAGGGTATTGTGCTATAATTGTTTTATAACTTTCTTCATTAGGTGCAATAAGAAAAGCTTTATTATTAAAGCTTCTAAATATAACCTTATCACCAACTTGTGGTGTCATATTCGGCGTAGGTAAATAAGGTTGTGATAATTGTGTAAAAGGCAATATTTTTGCAGTAGCTTTTGTATGTTCTACCTTAGTAATCACTACACTTGCTACAATGGTTTCATAAGAAGTCAAATCACGCATAATGATACCACTTTCACCAACTTGAAGAGAAATATTCGAAAATACAATAAAATCTTCATTATTTTGTTTCGTAATTTCTGTAATTTCACTTATCTCTGGTTGTGTTATATTTTTTATGAAATCTTGTGTTGGTTGCTGTCCATAGATTATATTCCCAAACAAGCCCATATTGATAAGTAACATAAGTATAGCTAGAATATGTGTTTTATTCATTTTTTATCCTATAGAATCTAAAAATAGAGTTAGCATTATAACGAAAAATTTTATGTTTTTATATAATCTTATATTTGAGATAGTATAGAGTAGGAAACTTCTCACCATAGAATCAGTATAGGGTAATATGTAAAATGAAGTTAAGTTTAAGGATATGTAAAAAATACCGCAGTAATACAAATTGTAAATATATAGCTATAAGAATATAAAATAATTTTATATTCTAATGCTACATATCTGTTTATAGAATAAACTCTTAATTTTTAGAATCTATTTCTGTGCATCTTCTACAATATTAATAATTGTGTTTGCAACTCTTCTTGCAGTTTTATCTAAAAATTCTACTGGTGAAGTAAATCCTACACAAGAGCAGTTAATCTCACCTAATACATATTTATCTTTGCCAT
>JARHZY010000165.1 GCA_029264655.1 Helicobacter sp.
TTTCTTTAATGCACTATGCAATCTACTTACCTTGCGTGCTGCTGTATTTTTTTTCAAAATACCTTTACTCACAAATTTATGAATCTCTTTGTTTGCCACTTTGAATGCTTCGTTTGCTTTTTCAATATCTTTGCTCGCAATTGCCTCACGCACCGCCTTTGTAATATTTTTAATCCTTGTGCGGTAATAGCGGTTACGCTCTGTTCTTTTCTCTGTCTGACGGATTCGCTTTTCTGCAGATTTATGGTTTGCCATATTTTTCCTTTATCTTTAAATAACAAAAATTAAAAATGCTAATTTTAACATAAAATCTTTAAACTATGCTAAAATTTTATAAAACATTTTGTTAATTTGTAAGGATAGGGGCATGAAAATTTTTGGCACAGATGGTGTAAGAGGTAAGGCTGGAGTAGATATTACTGCTATGGTTGCATTACGTCTTGGTATCGCTGCGGGTTTATATTTTCAAAAAGATTCTATTGGAAACAGAATTCTTGTTGGCAAAGATACAAGACGCAGTGGATATATGGTTGAGAATGCACTTGTATCTGGACTTACTGCTGTTGGTATGGATGTGATACAAGTAGGACCAATGCCTACCCCTGCTATAGCATTCTTAACAGAAGATATGCGTTGTGATGCAGGCATTATGATAAGTGCTAGCCATAATCCTTATTATGATAATGGTATTAAATTTTTTGATACACACGGATTTAAGCTTTGTGAAGTAAAAGAATCAGAGATTGAAAATCTCTATCATAGCAAGGATTTAGAGCGGTGTTATAAAACAGGTATGGCAATTGGTTCAAGCAAACGCATTGATGATGTAATAGGACGTTATATTGTGCATATTAAAAATTCTTTTCCTAAGCATTTAACCTTGCAAGGCGTGCGTATTGTGCTTGATTGTGCTAATGGTGCTGCCTATAAAGTTGCCCCTAGTGTATTTCAAGAGCTTGGAGCTGATGTGATAGTGCTTCATGATTCGCCAAATGGTTCAAATATTAACGAAAATTGCGGTGCTATGCACCCTCATGTGCTCTCTGATGAAGTGAAACGTATGCGTGCTGATATTGGCTTTGGGCTTGATGGCGATGCCGATAGGCTTATAGTTGTAGATAATGAGGGGCATCTCATTGATGGCGATAAACTGATTGGTGCATTAGCACTTTACCAAAAAAAGAAACATTTGCTACATAATAATGGAATTGTAGCAACCTTAATGAGTAATATTGCGTTAGAGCATTTCTTAAAACAACACAATATCCACATGAAACGTTGTAATGTAGGTGATAAATATGTATTACAAGCAATGTTACAGCATGGTTTTAACTTTGGTGGGGAGCAAAGTGGGCATATTATATTTTCTGATTTTGCAAAAACTGGTGATGGTTTGGTATCTGCTTTGCAAGTAGCCGCCCTTATGCTTGAGAGTAATAAGCAGAGTAAAGAAATATTAAACCCCTTTATACTTGCACCACAAAAACAAAGTAGTATGCAAATCCAAAAAAAACCTCCTTTAGATTCTATACAAGGATTAAAGGAAATTTTAAATGATATTGAATCGCATGGAATCCGTCATCTAATCCGTTATTCTGGCACAGAAAATAAAATACGCATTTTACTCGAAGGAGATAATGAAACATTGCTTGATACTTACCATACGCAGTTACAAGCACTTTTTGAAAAAAGTTTATCTTAAAATAAAGGAAGTTGCATGTATCGATTTTTTATAATTATATGTTGCATTCTATTGCATACATATAGCGTTATGGCATTAAAATTAAAAGCAAACCTTAATGATAATGTTTCGCATACAGAACTAAAAGGACTTTGCCATCCAATAATGGTAACGGGCAATTTGGATGGGACTTTTTCTTGCGAAATATGCTCTCTTGATGGTATCTCTTTTCATCGCTATATTACAAAGCCTGCAAATCTTGAAATAGCATATGCCACATGGTTAGAAATAACTAATGATACCGACTATCTTTTACAAACTTTGCCTAAAGAAAATACAACATATATATACGAACAAACAACTATAAAATATACATGGAAAAACACACAAGATTTAACTATTGCATTATATGAACATGATACTCTTGTGGGGAAATTCCATATCTATATCTTTGACACAAGTGCAATTATTGATGATAAGTTGCACTATATTGGCGGCTGATAAATTGTTAAGCATAAAACAGAAATACCAATATTATATAGTGTTGTATATATCTTAAATTGTTTATATAAAGGAGTATTGTGCAATCTTACAAATTATTGCCACTTGTTGTTATGCCATCCTCAATAGCACAATTTGCAAACAAGCCCTATCGTGTCTATGGTGGTAATATTACACAGCATGATAGCATATATCTACAATCTATACCAATGTATTATGATACAAAACATATACTTTGCTTTATTGGCGGCTTTTGTGATACTTATTATAAAGTTGTGTGGGATGCATTTTGTGCGAGTCTATGGCGACAAACACAAAGCATGCATATAATAGACAAGCCTAAATACAATAATACTTCTTATTTTACTATGCTCTATATAAGCTTTAATTGTTATACATTTTTACATGATTTTTTCCCTAAACTTCTTGCCAATGGTTATCGCATATCAGTTATTGCACATAGTTGGGGTGCAAAAAATATTGTGCGGCTTTGTCTAGATTTTGATGAGATTATATTAACAAAGCTTATAACGCTTGATTGTGTGGGGCATTTTAATATTACACACCGCCCAAAGCATGTATATGCATGGGAAAATATTTATATTACTGATTATTTGAGTCAATATAGCCGTGCAAATATAGCTGCCATTATTGGTGGAGCAAAACAACATATTCGCTATGCAGATATAAATACAGGTATCCCACCACCAGCACACCATGCAAGTGTAGCAACTATGTTGCACCATGCACAACTTCTGCAACTATAATTTGTCTTTTTATGAGTTTATTAGAGAGAATACGCTACAATTAAGATTCTAAGAAATATAAAGGAACATAAAGTATGCTTGCCAATCTTTCCTATTTTTGTATAACTGCATTGCTTTGCTGTGTAATATGGCAACTCCTTTTAGGTTTCTTTATGGTTGGAGAAATGAAACTATATAGAAAAACGCTAAAAAAATATTTTATTTTTCATTATATCTGTATTTGTTGCTATACGATATTTGCGTATTATATGGTAATAAAACAGGGATATGAAGCTATCGTATTGTTTGATATTGTGAATGCTATATTGCCACGAGATTCTATATATATTGCTATTTGTATGCTGTTATGCTTAGTTGTTTTACATGTCCTAAGTGTGCTTGATTTTTATATACAAAAAGTGCCAAACATTTTACTTGTTTTCCTTTTTGTTTGCAGTAATGTTCTTTATTTGCTTAGCCATGATTTTTATGATGGGTATCCATTTATGATTTTAGGTATAGTGTATGGAATCTATTTTATGTTGCATGTAGTAGGTAGGAGGCAATATATAGGTGAGGGCGATGTATGGATTATTGCATGCCTTACTATTTTATTGGAATCTTTTTTTGCTGGTGAGATTGGTTTTATTTTTGAATTATTGTGTGGTGCGTCTATATTGGGTATTTGCTATTATTATGTTATGAGATTAAAAAGGCAAGATTCTGGGAATATAAATGTAGTAGATTCTAATGCTATTTTACAATCCAATACAATCCCTTTTATCCCATTTTTAGTTATTAGTTTTTTCTGTGTGAGTGCATGGCATGTTGCTTAAAAGATATATATTGCGTGCTATTGGAGAAATATTTTTCCCATTCTTTTTTGTTTTGTTTTTTATTGCTTCTATTATTTTATTGTTAAATATTGCCATGCTAACAAATGGAGTGCAGTTAAATATGGGTGATTTAATGCGTTTATATCTTTATGGAATCCCTGCAAATCTTTTTTTTGTAGTCGCACTTACTTTTTATAGTGCATGCGTTTTGGGATTAAGTAAGCTTTCTTATGATTCTGAAATGCTTGTTTTTTTTTCACTTGGTGTAAGCCCTAAAGATGTTATACGCATATTAACCCCATTATGCATTTTGGTTAGTTTTGTGCTTTTTGTATTTTCTTTTGTTATGACACCAAATTCCAAACAAGCATATAAAGATTTTATTAGTTTCAAACGCAATGAAATTAATATTGATTTAAAACCGGGTGATTTTGGACAAAGGATTGGGGATTGGCTTGTTTATATTGATTCAAAGGAAGCAAATATATATCATGGGCTTGTGCTTTATGCAAATACTACAGAACAAGTAAAGGAAAATTTTATTATTGCCCAAAGTGGCAAAATAGAAAATAAGCAAGGTGTTTTAGAGCTTGTGCTATATAATGGTGAAGCATACTTTAGCGATACACCATATTTACAACGTATAGAATTTAAGGAAATGGTTGTGCGTAATTTTTTTGCAGAGACGCAAAATAGCAAATATAATATTTTAACTTATTGGGCAAGTGCATTTCAGGGCGATTACAAACAACTCAAAAGATTTTCACAATCATTTTGCACCTCTTTGTTCCCACTTGTAAGTATATTTTTTATACTTTTTTTTGGTATTAAAAATCCAAGATTCCATAAAAATTATGCTTATTTTTATGTGCTTGGTAGTGGTAGTGGTTATCTTTTATGCATGTATATTGTTTCAATGAATTTTCCTGCTTTAAGCCTCTTACTTCCTTTTGTTTGGCTATTTGCTGGATGGTATTGCTATAAAAAATATATTAAAAGATTTTACTAAATGCATTTTGTCAATATTGTTTGTATTATTGCTTATGATGGCTCAAAGTTTTGTGGTTTTAGCCACCAAAGACATCACCCAAAGCAAACAATGTTCAGTGTGGCGGATTTTTTTGAATCTGTATTGCAAAAAATTGGTATCAAAACACATATTATAGGGAGTGGTCGCACAGACAAAGGCGTGCATGCAACACACCAAGTCATTAATTTTCATGCATATTTACACATGCCTTTGCAAAAAATGCAAAAACTTCTTAATGATAGGCTTTACCCTTTTGTGCTTGTGCGTAAAATTTTTATTGCAGATTCTACTTTCCATGCTAGATTTAGTGCAACAATGCGTTTTTATAGGTATGTATTTACACAAGCAGAGCTACTTCCATTTTATACTGCATATATTGCAAAAATACAACACGGCGATATTATGTTACTGCAAACAGCACTCAATGAATTTATAGGTACGCATGATTTTTCATTATTTAAAAAAAATGGCAGTGAAACAAAAAATTATATACGCACAATTACAAAGGCTCGTATTTTTCCTGCAAAGATTCATAATATAGCTTGTTTTGTTGTCCATATTGGTGCAAATGGTTTTTTACGTTCGCAAGTAAGAATCATGCTTAAAGCTTGTTTTGAGTTTAGTTTGGGTAAAATTGCATTACAAGATATTAGACGTCAAATCCAAAATGACACTACATTACAACAAAAAGCATGTGTGCGAGAGTTAGTCCCAGCATGTGGGTTATATCTTAGTCGTGTGCTTTATTCATAAGGTGAGAATATGCAACAATTAAAACAACAAGATATTGCTGAAGATGATGTAAAAATCCACTTAGCGTGTAAAAATGTTTTTTTGTCCCTATCGCTTGGATTTTATCTTAAAGGGCATTTAAGCACTATTGATAAGGCAGATTTTATTATAACAGATTCAATACTTGCAAAGGAGAAGTTTTCACATATACCTATTTGTGTTATTGGTAGTGATTTGCGTATCCCATGCAGTGTTTATGAGATGTTTTCACAACTCCATGAATTTTATAGCCATGTCAATGCCAAGCAAGCACAAATCTTTCAAAGAGATATACACGCAATGCAACAAAATGAGACAAAACATAATAAAAATACACACCACACACAAGGCAATATAGCAAAAGATTCTAAGCTACCACAACCACAACAAGAGCCCACAGATATGATAGAAGCTATTAAACAACAAAAAATGCAAGAACTCATACAACATACAGATCCAGCTTTAAGCGGGCAAATAGAGTTGCTTTTTAATGAATTATCACAAAAAATTTATGATACTCTTAAAAAACATAACAAAGAATAATAAATAGCAAGCAAGGTAACCACAAAGACATACCCTGCGGATTGTTAAGATTCTATACTTTAGCTTAATGTATCATCACCTACAATTGGTTTAAATTCTCGCGTAATAAGATTATAGTTTAGAATCTGCCCATTCATAATATTATAATACCAACCATAAATTTGTAATTCTCCGCGATTAAAACGTTCTTCAACAAAAGGATAGCTTAAGAGATTATGTAATTGCTGTTGGATATTTTGTAGTTCTGTGAGCCAAATGCGTTTATGATTGCTTTCTGGTTGCATAGCTTCAACTTTTGCAATTGTTGGTTTGAGTAATTCAAGCCATTTTTTCACATAGGGCATTTCATTAAGCATTTCATGATTATAAACTGCTGCACAAGCACCACAATTGCTATGCCCGCATACAATAATATTCTTGACTTTAAGTTTGCAGATAGAATATTCAATAGATGAAGTTGTTGCAAGATACCCCTCCATTGTTTCATTATTCTCATCTCGAAAAGGAGGAATCATATTGCCTATGTTACGCACTACATAGAGTTCTCCGGGTTTTGAACGTGTTAATCTATTAGGGTCAATACGGGAATCTACACATGTAATAAAAAGCGTATGAGGTTTGTTTTCTTGCAGGCTTTTGTAAAATGCTTTTTCATTATGATAATCTTCTTCATAAAATTGTATTGCACCTTGAAAAAGTTCGTTCATAAGCTACCTTATTGAAAGTTTTTAAGTTATTTGCAATTATACAAAATGTTTTTATATAATGCAATTTTTAGTTTATTAACACCAATAAAGAGTAATCATGATTCATACTATTATACACATTATTCTTGATATTATAGAATCCTTTGGATATATTGGAATTTTTATTTTTATGGCGATAGAATCAAGCGTGCTACCATTGCCAAGTGAAATTATTATGATACCTGCTGGCTATTTAGTATGGGAGGGTAAGATGAATGCATTTTTAGCTATTTTTGCTGGCACTCTTGGTAGTCTTGTCGGTGCATTATGTAATTATTTTATCGCAGTAAAGATTGGGCGAATTTTTGTTATTAAGTATGGTAAGTTTTTTTTCATGAGAGAAAAAAGTCTTATTGCCACAGAACGTTTTTTTAATAAGCATGGAGAAATTAGCACATTTATAGGACGTCTTATTCCTGTTGTAAGGCATTATATTTCCTTACCTGCTGGACTTGCTAAGATGAAATTATGGCATTTTAGTCTTTTTACACTCATTGGGGCATGTATTTGGGTGAGTATTTTAACCGCTTTTGGTTGGTGGCTTGGGGATACTTTTCGCGGTATTAATATTAATGAAATTGCAAATACATTTGGTAAGGGAGAGCTTGACACAACACAGCAATATATTAAGCAAAAAATGCATACTATCTTATTTGGCGTGCTTGGTTTTGTTTGCGTATGTGTTGGTCTTTATATTTGGGTTATATGGAAACGCAATCAGAAAAAAGATACCATCGATTCATAGTTAAAATATAATAGTTTTTTTCAAGAAAGACATAAATTTTATAGTAAATAATAGCAAATTGTTTTATAAAATATAGTAATTTTTATGTTTGCATAGCCAATATGATTTTAACAAATGCGTGGGAGTAGCTCGCCTTGTGGGTATTCTAAGAAACGTTTGCTACCATATTTTGTGTGGAGTATAACCTTTTGGTAATAGGTATTTTGTGTAAGTGTATGTGTTATTGTGGTATTGGTTTGTTTTGTATTTTGTGGCATAAAAATTTGACTGACTTTACCAATAATGGTTGCATTACCACCTAAAGTATGTTGGTGCAATAGGGCAAGTGCCTCTTTGGCATATTCTTGTGGTAATGCAATAACACATACACCTTCATTAGCAAGATCATAGGGTTCTAATCCTAACATTTCACATACTCCATATACTTCAGAATCTATACATATATGTTCTTCATAAATATCAAGACAAGCATGTGAGCTTATCGCCCATTCATTTAACACACTTGAAAGCCCACCACGCGTAGCATCTCGCATGGCGTGGATAGGTATATTGCTTTGTAAAAGTGGTGCTAACATAGGATATAGGCTTGCACAATCACTTTGTATATTACTTGCCATTGCGATATTATTTTGCTCTAAAAAAATTTGTGCTCCATGATTTCCAATTTTGCCACTTAAGATAATGCAATCATTTTCTTTGAGATTTTTTGCACTTATGTGTTCTTTTTCTAGGCTGCCAATACATGTTGTATTAATAAAAAGTAATTTATCTTCATTTGTATTTTTATGTTGTGTTATTTTTGGCAATACTTTTGTATCTGCAGAGAGAATTGTTATACCAAGCAGTTTGCATTCTGTAGCAATGGATTGAGCTATTTGTTGTAATAATGGTATAGAAAAGCCCTCTTCAATAATAAAGCCTATATTTAAATAAAGCGGTTTAGCACCCATCATTGCTACATCATTGCTGCTACCACATACACAAAGTTTTCCAATATTTCCTCCAGCAAATACTATAGGATGAATAGTATAAGAATCTGTGCTTGTTACATAATGCGTATTTGCAGTATTAGCAAAGATTCCAGAATCCTCATTTGCATAGGGCATAATATCCTTAAAATAAGGCATGAACACATATTGCACAAATTCCGCTGCATTAACACCACCACTACCATGCCCAAGTGTTACAATATCCATTAATAATCCTTTTTGACACCAATAAAATTTTATTCATTTTCTATAGCTGAAGGAGCTTTATTCATACTTTTTCCTGCAAGCACATTATTAATCTTATTTGCAATAAAATGGTTACGTGTTGTAAAGTGATTAATAATTTCACCTACAATATCATCTGGTAAATTCTCTTGCATATCACGACAATGAGATTTAAACTCATCTTCTGTAATACCTGCTGAATCTTCAAAAATTTCAATATATCGTTTCATAAGTTTTTGTTCGCGTTCTTTTTGTAAAACTTGTTGCATAATTTCATCATAAGTGGTTTGCAAATCAGCAATTTTCATATCAAATAATTCATTTTTTGTATAAATACCGCTTATTTCTAGAATCTTAGAAATAAGTGTGCGTTTTTCTTTACTATTGTCGTAGAATGGTTTATATTCTGATTCTAAATCTCTACTTAAAAAAGTTTGCATAATATTAAGCTTTGTTTCAGCAGTTGCACGAAGATAGTCTAAAGTGCCAGAACTTTTATAGCGATTATGTAACTTATCTAATGATAAAATATCATTACGCATACTTTCATAATGTGCTATCAATGTTTCCCGCTCTTGTGGTGGCAAACTCTCTAAATCACTTTTTATTGTATCAAGCACCTCATCTTGCACACGAGCATGCACAATAGCAATAATCTTTTGCAAACGCGTATAAGGAACAGGCATTTTTATTTCCGCCATAAAAGCGATAAGATCTGTTGGCATATAGGTATGTAAAAATTCATAAAGAATATCATAAATTTCATCTGTTGTTTGGGCGCCTTTTAATACTTGAATTACATCGCGTTTATTTGCTTCTAAAAACTCTATTTCAGAGTTTTCTTCTTGTAAAAGATGGTGGTAATAGGCTATACCTTCATGCACAATGCGTTCATATTCTGTTTGCAATTCTTCAAGACCTAAATCTACAACATTATCAACACCATGTATTCTTAAATATTCTTTTAGCGCAAGACTATCATGCATATTTGCCCTTTTGTTGAAATGGAAAACAGAGTATAGCGAGTATATACTACCATTGCTTATCTGCCTAAACTTTATATGGAAGTATAACATATAAAATTTGTTATAAAAACATAAACACAATATATTGTATTTTGTTTCAAAATGATTGAGTTAAATAAAATAGAATAATAATATAGGCTAGACATAAACATATATCATAACAAGCACATTAAATACTCTCTAAAAGTAATTTTTACGATTTTGTTATGTCTTATTTAGAAAACTTAAATAATTATAGGAGATTGGATAAATCTATTAAGGATATAAATTTATAAAATATACAACTTTTAATTATTGCTCTATTTGCATATCAGCTTTTAGGGAGTTGTAGAGAGTGGTATTTATAACGCTTTCTTTAAAAAGATTAGCATATATCAATCTATATATACTCAATTTGATAATGCTTTAATAGCTTAACACATATAGCATAACTTGATTTTAAAATATGAGATATAGTTTGTCATAACATTGCATAGGATTTTTTGGATATTAAGCATTTTTACTTTTATGTTTTGAAGTGTTTAATAAATATCATTGTGTTTCAATTATTTTATTAAAAGTAACCTTTTAGGATATGCTCTATATATTTTACCTTGTAATAATGCCCCATTTATCTTTTTATTTCTCTTTATTCCATCACTTCCATAAGTCCCCCATTGTTTAAAGAAAAATGCTACTTTTTGTTCCTCGCATTGTCTTTTTATATCAAGCACCCAAGATTCTTTCATGATTATAAAATTTATTTAAATTATCTATATTTTCAAATACTTTTAATCATCAAAAAAAATTCTATCTATATAGGCAATAGCTTTTCTAACTATACTTATCAAATTTTTATTATCATTTTGTATGCAATCTTTATAGAGCTCATTAAGCAATTGTATTGTATAACTTCGATCTAATTCCGTTTTATTACAACTCATTATTATTTCAGCAATTTTTCTAATTTCATTGTCTTTTTGGATTAAATTTTGCAATTGTTCTTTATTCTGTATTTTGCTTTTTAATTCATTGTTATTGCAATTTAATATTGTAGGTTTAT
>JARHZY010000099.1 GCA_029264655.1 Helicobacter sp.
ATGGTAAAAATAGAGGTGAAATGTCTAATATTAGAATCAACAATGAAGGTATTATCTCTGTAGCATTTACCAATGGACAAACAGAAGCAATTGGACGCGTAGGGCTTGCTATGTTTGCAAATGATCAGGGGTTAAAAAAAGTAGGTGGCAATTTATTTGCATTAAATCCAAGCACAATTAATGGTGAAGTAACACAGCTAAGCGGTAATCCAAAACTTGTATGGGGTGATGATTCTAATCTCAAGCAAGGCAAAGTTTTACAAGGTTATGTTGAAACAAGCAATGTTGATGTAGCAGATGCACTTACCAATCTTATCTTAATGCAACGAGGCTATTCAATGAATGCTAAAGCCTTTACAACTTCTGACGACTTAATTAAAGAAGCAATTAACCTTAAACGTGCATAATATTTTAATAAATTTTTAGTATAGGTAAATACGAAACTATACAATTTTTGGTATTAGTATAAACACAATATAACCTAAACTACATGAGTAAAAGCAAATAATCTCATAATGTAAGCTTTATGTTATTAAACCTAACTCTTTATATTTATAGAATCTCTTTTTACCCAAAAACAAGAGAGTAAAAAGCAGAAACACATTATTAATACCCCAATATAATAAGATAATTTATACAAGACTATGTCTATAGGAATACTCAAATATCAGGTAAATATAACTTATGAATTACTACAAACAATCAGCAACCTATACCAACTATACAATTTTAAAAGTAAATAATAGCCATAACAAAAATATCTAATTAATTTATATTGTGTTGCATATAACACTAAAATAATATAATTTTTCTCAATATGCCAATAATGGAACAATTTTTGTTTATAAGAGTGCTAAGACTTTAAGTCTTGTCTTGTTTTGTGTCTGTAACTTAGGTTGCAGACTCTTAACTTCCAAAATTACATGCAATTTATTTCACAAAACTTTATTATTATCTTTTATTGTTAATGAGATTTAGTTAGAATACAACGACCCTTTCATCTAGTGGCCAAGGATACCGCCCTTTCACGGCGGTAACGAAGGTTCAAATCCTTCAAGGGTCGCCAACACTATAAGAGATTCTAAATTTCTTGATACCGCTTTACATTAGAATCTTATAAATCTAAACACAATATTTTCATTATAATGGACTTTGTAATATTATAAACAACCATTTTGGCAATAAGCTTGCACCGCACAATAAACCCTATTTTTATATACTTACAAATATTAGCAAGATATAATATCCCGCTATACTATAATCTCTTATTAATACATTGGAATTTACCATCATAATATAATTTATATTTGCTATATTGTTATATTTTTATCAATAAAATTTAAAATTAAGAATTGATAACTTTCATGAATAATATCTATTAGATAAGGTGTATTTAGTTTGTATGTTTTATAAAACATATCCTTAAATTAACAAATAAAGCAATATAATTACGCAATTAGTTTTATATAAAGGAGTATTATGCGTTTTGCTACTAATAATCCACAAAATATCTCGCCATTATCCCCACCAAAACAAGTTCCAAACAATATACATATAGAATCGACACAAAATACACAATTGGAATCTGTAAGATTGCATATTGAGGGCATGCGTTGTGCAAGCTGTTCTGCAAATATTGAAAATACCTTAAAAAAACAAGATGGTATCAAAGAAGTAAATATTTATATATTAAACCATAGTGGTATTGTGCAATTTGATCCAAAAAAATGCAACATAGATACTATTTTGGCACAGATAGAAGCATTAGGATTTAAAGCTTCTGTTGCAAAAAAACCAAGTTTTGTTGCCGCTAAACCCACACATTCCCTGCAACCCTACACCACACAAAAAGAAACATTAGATACAAAAAAACATACAGATTCCAAACAAACACTAAAACATAAAACATTATTGCAAAAAACATATGATTATGTTGAATATACGCTTTTAAACGATAAAAGGCGATTGCTCTTTAGTCTTTTATTGTCATTATTGGTAGTATATATAAGCATGTTGCATGATATGCTACATCTCCCGCTCCCAAAATGGCTACATAATCCAATTTATAATGCTATTGCACAACTTCTTATAACGCTTTGTGTTATGCATTTTGGAAGAAATATGTATTTTCATGGCATAAAGGCATTATTTAGGCTGCGTCCAAATATGGATTCTTTAGTGAGTGTTGGTAGTCTAGCTGGTTTCTTTTATAGTTGTTTTGCACTTGTAGCAGGAATAATTGGAACACACACATTTCATATATACTTTGAAAGTGTTTGTGTGATTCTAAGCTTTATTATGCTTGGTAAATACATAGAAGAAAATGCAAAACACAAAGCAATCAAACACGCAAAAGATCTTTTACAAAGGCAAAGTGCTACTGCACTTAAAGTTATTAATAGCACATCGCTAGCAACAGAAAATACAGACACATTGCAAACAAAAGAGGTCGCATGCGATAGCTTGGAAATAGATGATTATATACAAATTCTTCCCCATAGCTTTGTCCCTATAGATTCTATGTTATATTCCACATATGCTAGTATTGATGAAAGTATGCTTAGTGGGGAAAGCATGCCCATCAAAAAAGAAAAGGGACAAAGCCTTTTTGCAGGCACACTCAATCTTGAAACACCGATTATAGCACGCGTTACACATAAGCTTCAAGATTCCACAATTAGCAAAATGCAAAAACTACTACAAGACACACTAGAAAGTAAAGCACATATAGCAAAACTAGCAGACAAAATCTCACTCTTTTTTGTGCCATTGGTGCTTTTGCTTGCTACTTGTAGTGGAATCTTTTGGCTCATTTATGCAGATTTACAAACCGCAATGCTTTATTTTGCAAGCACATTGCTTATTTCTTGTCCTTGTGCTTTAGGGCTTGCCACACCTATGGCAATTTTATTTGCAAATGCAAGGGCAAATGCTTTTGGTGTTTTCTTTAAAAACGCACAAAGCCTTGAAAATCTTACAAAAACAGACTATATACTTTTTGACAAAACAGGCACATTAACGCTTAGAGATTTTCGTTTGCATAGCATAACATTAACACATGATAACAAGGAGATATACACAGAAGAAGCATTACTACGCATTGCGACATCCATTGAAACTACAAGTAATCATATTATTGCAAAAGCTATCTGCAATGCCGCAAAAGATATAATACCCTACAAGCAACTCCATGCAACACATTATGTAAATGCTGGCATAAAATCTACATTGCTTATAGATTCCAAAGAACGCACATTTCTTATAGGCAATGCAAGACTTCTACAAGAGCAAGCAAATCTTACAATACCAGATAATCATGCTAAAGAAGGTGCAATTTGCGTGCATATTTCCGAAATTATATCAAATGAAGCAATATGGCTTGGTAGCATATTTTTGGAAGAAACACTCAAGCCACAAGCAAAAGAAATGATACAAAGCCTACAAAATATGGGCTTTTGCTGCGAGATTCTTAGTGGCGACAATATAAAAAATGTAGCACATGTAGCCAATATATTGCAGATACCATACCATGCCCAATGCCTACCAGAAGACAAAATGCACTATATAGAATCATTGCAAAATAAAGGGCATAGGGTTATCATGGTTGGTGATGGCATAAATGATGCCATTGCCATTGCTAAAGCAGATATTTCACTTGTTATGGCAAGCGGAAGCGAAGTAAGCATTGAACATGGCAATATTATTTATTTTCGTGATGATTTACTAGGCATTGTGCAAGCATTGCGTTTAGGTAGAGCTACATTAAATAATATTAAACAGAATCTAGGATTTGCCTTTATATATAATATCATTTGCATACCTATTGCTATGGGCATATGTAGCCCTTTTGGTATCACCCTAAATCCAATGCTTGCAAGCCTTGCAATGAGCCTTAGCTCTCTTAGCGTTGTAGGCAACGCAAGTAGGCTTTATACCTTTGAAAAACAATAGACTAGCAGTAATACTTTAGACGCTTATATCCTTAGGGAAAGCAAACTAAACAACAAACCACACTATTTAGTTTATAGGTTTTATAATATTTCTTCTTGTGGTTGCCATGCCTAACAACATTTTATTGTGCTTTAAAACCACAAATTGCTCTTTTAAAATGGAGTATCTATATTTTATGAATGTGTATAGCACAAATTTATTGCGTAATACTAGCTTTTAAATCCCACATATATCTGCAACAAAAAATTTTTTTATTGCAAATAAGCAATGCTTAAATCCTTTGCCATTATAAAAATTAATAATTTTTTATATTGTTTCGTAGTCTCTTTGTTATACCCTGCTATTTTAAAATCCAACAGAACCACAAATAGCGACCATCAAAAAACCTAGCACCCACTCTATCATCTTTACATGTTGCTATCTCTTGCTTTTATTACTAACCACAACTACCAATAATTTTTATTATCTTTAATAATAGTAATGCCTGTATCTTACTATTTATAAAATGATAGCCATTAAATTATCGTTATTGCTCGTTAAAAAAAAGTTTATTCTATTGTAGCTTTTAAATCTCATTTTACCAAGAAACCCATAGTTAAGATTTCTTATAAAGCTTTTATACGCTTTTTAATACACTTAATTGCCCAATCATAATGGCTTGAAGTTGCACTTACACAATAACTACCAAGACTTGTGCTTCCACACCATTTATAATGTTTTTTTATAAAAAGACTTTCATTTGGTAGCGTAGAAATAAGCTGCATAGATTCCTTATGACTTTTATGCAACAAGGCTTTTGCCTTTTTTAGAGAAGTAGCGGAATGTCTTTCTTTAATTGCCCAATTCATTTTTGGGTAAGTTTTAAAATTATAAGGTAATGGCAAGAATGGGATAAAATTGCTATTTTTATTAAAATTAGAGTAAATAAAGTTTAATAATAGAATCTGCCACTCATACAGATGAACAAGCACATCTTTAAGTGTTTCATCGCGTTCATTATAGGCAAAGCTCATTTCTTGAATATGAGATGGTATAGAATCAATAAGCAAA
>JARHZY010000127.1 GCA_029264655.1 Helicobacter sp.
ATCAATTTCTATATTATGTTCTAATGTGCTTGTTTGGAGTATTTTTGACAATGCTTCTATATTGCTATAAAGGGCTTTTTTGGGTGCAATCTTTCTTTTTAATGTTTCATATAGATGAGTTTTATCAGAGAGACGAGGCAAAAAACAATTATATGCAAGTGAGCGTCCAAGTAAATCTTGAGGTATAACTTGCTTTTTATAAGCTATTGCTTGCATTGTATAGAGAATATGCTCATAAAGAGCTTCTTGTGTCATATTGAATCCCTTTTAGGATAGTATAAATTTCATAGCATAATAACGAATATGTGGTATCTCAATAATAAGCTTTATTATAACATTATTATCTTAATTGGATAGTATGTGTGGTATTAGTGCTTTTTAATGTGTATTGATAGATTCCATCAAGTTCAATACTTATGCGATAAAGATTGCTTTTTGCATTTACACCAACTTTGGCATAATATTGCTCACCTGTGCCAATATTACCATCATAAGCTACACCCCTATCACGACTAAAATCTATAACAATTGTTGTTGGACTTGCAAGGAGAAAATGGCGTAATATCCTATGTTTTGGTGAATTGATTACAAATGTTTTACCTTCCATATAAAATTCGAAATCATTTAAACTAAAATAACGTTTTGCAATATTACGAATGGCTTCTTGCTGTGTAATTTTTATAGGATAATGCCAATCAATAGTTTTATCCACGCGTAGCTGCTTGCTTTCAAGTGTGCCATCAAGATTCTGAAATGTTAATGTAACGCTTTTTAATTCGCGTGCATTGCTTGGTAGTTGCACGCTTTCTGTAGTGAGATGTTTTTTACCTTTATTGTTTTGCTGGGCTTGAAAATCTCGCTGATTCGCATTAATCATAAACGGATTTTGATTAGCATAAAGAGACATACAAGAGAGAAATATGCCGATTCCAACAATACATGCAATTTTGCCATTTATCATAGCATTGCTCCTTTTATTAAATCTGTATCATACATAGCAAAAAAGAGTCCAAATGCACACACGGCATGATATTAATTTAGAATAAGCTCTAAAAAATAAATTTTATTATGAATGTGTAGTAATGTGGATTGGTAGGGTATATTTTTGCATATGCATAGTTTTATAAAGAAATCTTAATAAGTAAAATATTTATTTTACAATATAATCTTTATGGTTATATTTGATATTCAAAACTTCAATATGATGTATTCTAGCGATAATAAATTTTTACTATATAAAATATTTATAGTTATCAATATATAAATAAATAAACATTAAAAAGTATTTGTCCCAAAAATAAGTGCTTTTATCTATTAAAATATTTTTATAATATCTGCAAAATTTTTAATATAATCATGGAAAATATAAATTTTTAAAACCACCTACCATAGCAGCTACTATGTTAATGCTTTTTTCTGTGTTGTTTGTATGTCAAATACAAGTTCATTATTTATTACATTGATATGGGCTACTCCACCTTTGCGTAACGCACCAAAAAGCATAGCATTGCTTAATGGTAGCTTCACAGCAGAATCTATAGTTCTTTTTATTTCGCGTGCCCCAAGTGCCTTATCAATAGAGTGTTGTGCGATAAAATGTGCTGCTTTTGGACTAAGTTTTAATGTAATGTTTTTTTCCTGCAAAGTTACATTTAAATCAGCAATATATTTTTGTGCAATTTTTTGCAATTCTGTAATACCAAGTGGCATAAAAGTTATAATTGCATCAAGCCTACTACGAAACTCTGGGCTAAATGCATCTTTGATTGCCATATTATTTCTATTTTCATTTGTATCAAAGAAACCTACCGCATTTCCCTCTTTACTCCCTGCATTGCTTGTCATAATAAGGATAACATTTTTAAAATCTGCTTTGTTATTTTGGTTATCTGTCAATGTTGCAGAATCCATAATTTGCAACAAAATGTTATATACATCACTATGGGCTTTTTCAATCTCATCAAGCAACAATACACAATGTGGATGGGTGCGAATTTTATTAATCAAAAGCCCTCCCTCTTCATAACCTACATATCCAGCAGGTGAGCCAATAAGTTTGCTAATGCTATGGGCTTCAGCATATTCACTCATATCAATACGTTCAAATTTTATACCAAGTATATGGGCAAGCTCCTTGCTTAATTCAGTTTTACCAACACCTGATGGACCAGTAAATAAGAAACTAGCGATAGGACGATGCAACTCGCCTAATCCTGCTTTATTAATTTTTATTTTTTCAGCAATTTTTTCAATTGCTTTATCTTGAGAAAAAATACGCTTTTTAAGCTGTGATTCTAAATTCTTCAATAACATACTTTCATCGGCATTAATTGTTGATTTTGGAATATTAGTGATTGTAGCCATTAACATTTCGATATGCTGTTTTGTGATAATTTTGCATTGTGTTTTTGAATCTTTTTTTATTTTTTTATTTTTTGTATTTTTTTCTATCCCATCTTTTTGTAAAAATTCATATAATTGTGCTTTTGCTCCAGCTTCGTCCATAAGATCTATGGCTTTATCTGGTAGATGTTTTTCTGTTATATATTTACTTGAAAGGCTAACGCACGCTTTTATTGCTTCTTGCTCATAAATAACATTATGGAATTTTTCATAGAGTGGTGCAATTTTTTGTAGGATTTGCAAGCATTCTTCTTGGCTAGGTTCTTCTATTTTAATTTGTGTAAAGCGACGCGCTAAAGCCTTATCTTTATCAAATGAATTTTTATAATCATGATTTGTTGTCGCACCAATGCAACGTAGCCGACCACTAGCAAGCATTGGTTTTAAAAGATTTGAAAAGTCCATACCCCCACTATTTGATTGTCCCGCACCAACAATCATGTGAATTTCATCAAAGAAAATAATTGTATTATTATCTTTTTCTATTTCTGCTAGAATCTTTTTAATACGTGTTTCAAATTCACCTCGATATTTTGTGCCTGCAACAACAGAGCTAACATCTATGGCATATACTACACTATTTAGCAATTTTGATGGCACATTGCCCTCTACAATACGCAATGCTAATCCCTCGACAATAGCACTTTTACCAACTCCTGCTTCACCAATAAGTATAGGATTATTTTTTTTGCGACGGCATAGAACTTGAGCAATTTGATTGATTTCTAAATCTCTTCCAATAAGTGGATCAATTTTTCCATCTAATGCAAGTTGGTTTAGATTTTTTGCATATTTATCAAGTTGATTTTGAGAATCTTTATTTTTCTCTCGCGAATCGTCATGTTCATTGAAATCAACGACAATACGCATAACATCATCAATCTGGATACCTTGTGCACGCAGTAGTCTCGTGCAATAGCAATCCTCTTCATGCATAAGTGCAACAAAAAAATCACCAACTCCCACACTCGTTTTATTTGCATTTTTTGCATGTGTTATCATTTGATCAAATACACGCATAAATGCAGGTGTTTGGTGTGGTGCTTCTAGTTCTTTTAATCCACGTCCTTTTGGAACATGTTTTTCTAAATAGTTTGTTATAGATTCTAAAAGGGCTTGTGTATTTGCACCTGTTGCCCCGACAAGCTCTTTACCTAAAGGATTTTCAAGAAGCATACAAAATGCGTGCTCAATTGTTACTATATCGTGATGCATTTCTTCAACAAGATGTAAAGTTTTTTGAAGAATATTTGATAAATTTGCATTAAGTTCTCCCATATTTTTTCCTTATACAATATCGCGTAAGATAAGACGCAAAGGCATGCCATTGTCGCGTATAAAATTTGTTGCTATGCTAAATTTTAATTCAGCAATATCATAAGGATAAATACCGCAACTCCCTTCACCTGTATTGTGGATGAACTGTGTAATGTTCTGTGCATCAAGCATACTTTTATTGAAAACACGCATAAGCAATGTAATAACAAATTCTACACTTGTATAATCATCATTAAGAATTATTATTTCTTGTAATCTTGGCTGTGCTACTTCAACCGCGTGTAGTGTAGCAGAATCTGCATAATCACTATATTTATTATCTGGCATAGGTAACTCCATTTTTATTCATTTTACTAAAATCCTTTATTTTACCCAAAATTATGTAATTTTTGTCATTATTTCACATATTTTTCTATTTTTATAGAATCTAGTGTTCCTCGCAATGTGGTGCTATTATTTTAATTTTATTTTAATAAAGCATCATTTCTTCTTCATCTTTTGTATTATTAACTAACATTTCTACAGGGAAAACACGGCGTAAAATATTGAATGGTGCTTTAATAATATCTGTCGCAAGCGTAATATTAACTTTTGGGTCAATATATTTGCCACTAAGAATTAAGTTGGTGCTAATTTGTCCCTCACGCCCTAATATTAAATACCCGATAACTGGAATCTTATTAATGAATTTACTTAAATTTTTAATTGTAGAGATACTAAGATTTACATTCATTTCTTGCGTATCAATATCAATAATACCTTGCCCATTAATATCCATAGAGCTTCCAAGTAAAAAAATATTTTGCAATCCGATATAATCACTATTAATCGCAAATAATATTTTACCATAATTGACTTGATAACCTTTTGTTGAAATATGTGGATCTTTAAACATAAAAAGTGATGGCACAGTGTCAATGAGTGCGAAAATATTTTGCACACTTTTAAATTCAATCAAAGCAGTATTTTGAATCTCAAGTGATGCATTTAAGATTCCACCACGATAAACTCCATCAAAACTAAAACTGCCTCCATTAAGCATTTTTTTACCGCTTTTGAGTGAAGTAAGCACAATATTAATAAAATCACCACTAAAATTTTTTGCTCTAAAATATACATTATCTTTAATTAGAGATGCATTGAGGATACCTTTGCCATATTGTCCATCAACTATGATACGACCATCAATAAAACGAATATTAACAGAATCAAAAGGAGCTGTATAACCTAAAAAAGTAAATTGTAGATTTTCGCCAATAATATTAAAGTCTGTTGGTTTTATTTGCATTTGTTGGCGGAGCTTATTTTTAATAGCAATAAATTTTAATTCTTGCGATATAGCTGCTTCAGAGTAGGGGAGAGCATCTTTTTGTTTATCTTTAAATAAATCTATAAAAAATGGAATTTGTGATTGCATTGCTTCATCAATATTAATGCGATAGCCTTTCATACGCAACATGCTTAATGAGTCTTGACTTTTAAAATCAATATCATCATTTACAAAAACAATTAAAGCATTATCTTGCAATTGCCCCTTAAGACTAACTTCTGTAACACGTTTGTGTGTAATAGTATAAAGTGGATGCTGCAATTTTGTAAGATTAAGTATAAAATCCATACGTTTAAAACTTTCTTTTTGTGTATTCGTGTATGGTGTTGTTTGTAAGCTAAAATCTCCATGCGTAATTCCATAATAACGAGCAAGTGGTGAAAATTGTAAGATATTTTCTATTTTTGTAATTTTGAGTTGCAAGTTTTTACCACTTTCTAAATGCAGGCTTAATGCAGGCACATCAAGTGTAATCTTATTTTGAGCAAAGGAGAGATTAAGATGGATATTTGTCTTTTTGATATTTAAAAAATCTTGTTCTAAAGAGAAGGAATCTTTTTCTTTTTCTATTTCTTGGCGAGCAAGAGTCATTAATTCTTTATTGCTTAATTGTTGGAAAGGGCGTGTTTTTTTTGCATGGATTTTTAGATCATTCCATACAGGATTATTTTTTAAATCTTTTAAAACATGCTCATCTTCTTTTGCAGTTTTTCCATCATCTTTTATATCTTTTTTAGGTAACGTTTTAATAATGTCTTGAGATAACTCGCGATTTTGCAATTGTTGCTTTTTTGCATTTTCAAGCAACTTATATGCATCGTTAGTATCTGTGGTTTGTGGCTTGGCTTGTGTATTCGTATGGAGTAATGTGTGGATACCAAATTGTCTCAAATTGGCTTGCATTGTGCTATTTGGTGTATTTTGTTCAAAGTAGATTCCATCATTTGTATGTTGTGGTGCGGGCGTTATAGAATCTTGTTGCATATATTGTGTGCCATGCGGTATTGCAATATTATTAGATATATTATTTAATGCAATATTGGTAAGGCTATGCTGTTGTGTAGTGGTTGGTGTATTTGGCATTAGTTTTAAATCTTTGAGATTATTTGTATTTAATATGGCACTATGAATATAAGTATTTGCTTGGATGTATTGTTTATTTAAGTCAAGCAATACATTTGCATCAGCTTCAATAAGACGTTGCCATTTTACCCTATTGCCATTAATATACACTAGTTTTTGGCTTGGAGTAATATCAAGGGCTATATTAAGACTATTGGCTTTTAATGGAATATCATAAAGCTTTAAAGCGGTGTTTTGGGCTTGGATAATACCCTGCAATGAAAATAAAGGTTTGGTTGGTTTTTGCTCATTGTGTTTAATTTCAATTTTTAGGTGCATACCTATTGTTTCACTATTGGTTAATTGTGAAAGATTTGGGTTATATAATAATTCATTTGTTAATGTTGTGTCTGGATTTAGTTCTAGGATTTTTGCATACAAATTCTCATTATGTGTTGCTGTTGGTTTTACTTTGGTTTCCATATCAGATTGCAGTTGCGATATATTTGCTTGTATTGAAGTTTGCTTTGATTTTAGTGCATTTTTTACAATGTCTTCTGTGTTATTTATTGCTTGTTGTATTTGTGTAGCATTATTTGTTTTTACATTATTCTTTTTTGTCTTTATTGTATTGCGGGCTAGAGATTGTTGGGTAAGTGGCAATACAACACCATAATGTGCAAGTATTTTTGCCATATTGGTATCAAAACGCATGTTTTTCCCATTCAACTCAAGAATAAAATCACTATGTGGCATATTTGCAATAAGAATTTCTGAATTACTTAAATCCATACCTGCAAATGTTGCCTCTAAGGGAACAATTTTTAAGTTTGCATCTTGTAGTGTCAGTGTAGTTTGTTTGGCAAGAATTGGTTTTATATTTTTAGCTAAATAGACTTTTGGATTTTCTACTATAATGCTTGCTTTTGTATTGTGAAGTAATGTTTCTCCAATATTTTCTAATTGTATATGCATATATAAATCTGCTAACTGCATATTTTCATATTCAATATTATCAAAAATCCAATTTTGCAATGTTTGTTGTAATCGTTTGTTTTGCATATTCTCTATAAAAGGCCTTATTAGTTGGATATCTTGTAATGGGGTGCTATGGGCATGAAGCGTAATATCGCGGAAATTTGTTACACCTTTTAATGTGATATATTCTTTTATGTTTTGATCTTTTATTGCATTAATATCAAAAAGGAATTGTTTTTTAGGAATAGAGTAAATAAGCTCACCGCCAAAATGCAAAGGAATTGTTTTTAGCTGAAATTTATCAATTTTTAAGTAAAGATTGTTTTGATTGTTTGTGATAGCAAAATTTGCATCAAAAAGTGTGCCTTGCACGCGATAGTTTGTATTTGCATAATCAATATTCCATTGGTGGTTATTGGGTAGTCGCAATTGCTCAATATTAAGACGTTCAAAATAGCTCAATACATAAAGTGTTCTCTGTGTATAATTAATGATGCTTTGTAATGCTTCATTAAAAGTCGGTGTAATTGCACTTACATCATCTTTTTTACGATTCAAGCCACTTAAATCAAGTGTTGCTATTTCTAAAACAAGCTTATTTTGTAATTGTAAAAATATATTATGAATCGCAATATTACCAAATTGCAAATGCTTAATAAATATTCCATGCACAAGAATCTTATAACCTGCAATAGTTATACAACATAAAATTACAAAAAATATGCTAAGCCTTACAAGCGGATTACGTTTTTTCTTTATGTTTTTACCCTGTTTCTTCTTGCGTTTATCTGCTTGTTTTTCTGTGTTTTCTTTGGTATATACGGCAGGAAATGGTATATGTGTTGTTTGGGATTCTAGAATGTTGGTTTCTAATGTTATTTTAGAATCTTGTGTTGCAATACCATCATTACTCGATTGATTTATGTTATTTTGTTCTGTAATATCTTGCTTTAATGGATATATTGTTTGTTTTAGTGTATGATTAATAGTTGAAAAATTTATGAGAGGTATTTCTATGGGCATAGGATTAACATTATTTTTTTTTACTATTAAATCGCTTTGCTCTAAAAGCCGGTTTGTTTTTGATAAATTGCTATCATTAATAAGCGATTCATGTGCATTTAGGTTTTGTTCTCGACACATAGATTCCTGCTGTGCAACTTCTTTAGCTTTAGAATTTAATGCATTAGATTCTAAAGCGGTCGGCATATCGTTTTTTTCTTGGAAAAGTGGGTCTGTAGCATCACCAACTTGGTTTTTTAAGC
Source organism: Helicobacter sp. (assembly GCA_029264655.1). Classification (GTDB taxonomy): domain Bacteria; phylum Campylobacterota; class Campylobacteria; order Campylobacterales; family Helicobacteraceae; genus Helicobacter_A. The sequence goes on from JARHZY010000127.1 coordinate 8,317, forward strand.
TTACTTCAAGATTAAAATCTTTTTTTTCATTATTTTCTTTATTTAGCATTATACATGTACTCTTTGAAATATGTTTAATGTTGTTACTTGGAATATGTTTTTATCTTGCAATTCCTATGCAATCGGAGAAAATTGTTTTTATCCCAAAGGGTTCAACAAAAGGAATTATAGCACATTTGCAACACAAAGGCTATAAACTTAGTGCTATTGATGCTTATTTTTTGCGTCTCATTGGTAAGCCTCAAAGTGGTTGGATAGAGTTGCCTAGCCAAACATTAAGTAAAGCAGCTTTTTTATATGCACTCACAACCTCAAAGGCAGCAATGAAAAGTGTTACTTTAATTCCGGGCGAAACAAATTATTTTTTTTTAAGAGAGATTGCGAAAACATTTCATTTTGATATAGAAGAAATAGAGCAGCTTTATGCTAAATATGCACCTTATAGTGATGGTGTTATTTTTGCAGATACTTATAGTTTGCCTTACCATGCAAACCCAGACTATATTATCCACACTCTAGTTACTCAATCTCTTGAAAAACATAAGGCACTTGCAAATAATTTACTTGGATATTATGACGAAAAAAAATGGTTTCAAATTATAGCAAAAGCTTCCATTATACAAAAAGAAGCTGCAAATATTACAGAAATGCCTTTTGTTGCTAGCGTTATAGATAACCGCATCGCAAAAAATATGCCATTGCAAATGGATGGTGCTTTAAATTATGATAAATATGCACATATCCGCATTACACCTGATAGAATCCGTAATGATACAAGCGAATTTAATACTTATAAGTATAGCGGTATTCCAAATACTCCAAGTGGTAGTGTAAGTATTGAAGCCATAAAAGCAGCAATACACCCAGCAAAAACAAATTATCTTTATTTTATGCGTAATAAGAGTGGTACACATGACTTTGTGGCAAGCTATCAGGAACATTTAAAAAATATCAAAAAGGTAAAAAATTAACACTTTTGATAAATTTTGTGAATTTTTATCACATTTTAACTTTTTTTAAGTGAATTTGTAAGAAAATTTGTTAATCAAAGCGAAACGCAATGCACCTAATATTCCATAACTATTTGTATGGATAGCTATATCTGTGTTTCACTTTGTAATTCCTTCATGAAATTTAGGAGAACAGCATGAATATACATGAATATCAAGGTAAGCAAGTTCTAAGGAAATATGGTGTTGCTACGCCTAGAGGGCGAGTCGCAAACAATGGATATGAAGCAAAATCTATTGCTAAAGAACTTGGTGGTAATGTATGGGTTGTGAAAGCACAAATCCATGCGGGCGGTAGAGGTAAGGCAGGTGGTGTTAAGCTTGCCAAAAGCATTGATGAAGTTTCATCGCTAACAGATTCTATGCTAGGCATGACACTTGTAACGCACCAAACAGGACCAGCAGGTAAGAAAGTAGGGCGAGTGTATATAGAAGAGGGATTAGATATTAAAAAAGAATTTTATATCGCTGTTGTGCTTGATAGGGGACTTGAGATGCCAATTTTCATTGCTTCAACAGAAGGAGGCATGGAAATTGAAGAAGTTGCAGAAAAAAGCCCAGAAAAAATTATTAAAGTAGCGATTGATCCAACAATCGGATTTCGTTCATTCCATGCACTTGAACTAGCAATTGGTTTAGGACTTACAAAAGAACAACAAAAACCATTTGGCAAGTTTGCAAAAGCTCTGTATGATGTATTTATTAATGAGGATGCAGAGCAAGTAGAAATAAATCCTATGATTTTGACAGGTGATGGTAATTTCTTAGCACTTGATGCAAAGTTAGGATTTGATAATAATGCACTTTATAGACACGCTGACATTGTTGCTATGAGAGATTTTACAGAAGAAGAGCCTAGTGAAATTGAAGCAAGTGAAAGCAATTTAAGTTATGTAAAGCTAGAGGGCAATGTTGGTTGCATGGTAAATGGAGCAGGGCTTGCGATGGCTACTATGGATATTATTAAATATGAAGGCGGGCAGCCAGCAAATTTTCTTGATGTTGGTGGTGGTGCAAATCCTACAACAGTTGCAAAAGGCTTTGAAATTATCTTAAAAGATAAGAATGTAAAAGCTATTTTTGTTAATATTTTTGGCGGTATTGTGCAATGCGATAGAGTAGCAAATGGTATTATTGAAGCTACAAAAATTACAAGCGTTGAAGTTCCTGTTGTAGTAAGATTAGATGGAACAAATGCGGAAAAAGCAAAAGAGATTCTAAAAGGTGCTGGGATAAAAAATCTTATTGCAGCAGAGAATCTAAAAGATGGTGCACAAAAAGTAGTAGCAGCGGCAAAATAAAATGCTAAATAAAAAGATAATTATAAGGATAAAAAATGAGTATTCTCGTAAATAAAAATACAAAGGTAATTGTTCAGGGTTTCACAGGCAAGGAAGGAAGTTTCCATAGCGAGCAATGCATGGCTTATGGGACAAATATTGTAGGCGGTGTTACACCCAATAAGGGTGGCACAGAGCATTTAGGAAAACCTGTATTTAATACCGTCAAAGAAGCAGTAGCAAAAACAGGTGCAGACGTGAGTATGATTTTTGTTCCACCGGCTTTTGTAGCAGATGCTATTATTGAAGCGGCTGCAGGTGGTATTAAATTGGCTGTTGTTATTACAGAGGGTGCACCAACGAAAGATATTATGTTTGCAAAAATATTTGCAAAAAAACAAGGTATGGATATGATTGGTCCAAATTGCCCCGGAATCATTACAAGCGATGAATGCAAAATTGGTATTATGCCCGGTTATATCTTTAGAAAGGCACAAACAAATGTAGGGTTGATTTCAAAAAGCGGAACCCTTACTTATGAAAGTGCAAACCAGCTTGTAACACAAGGTTTAGGTATATCAACTGCAGTCGGTATAGGTGGAGACCCTATCATTGGCTTAAGTTATAAACAAATTTTACCTTTATTTGAAGCCGACCCAGAAACAAAAGCAATTGTTATGGTTGGTGAAATCGGCGGTAGTCTTGAAATCGATGCAGCTGCTTTTATTAAAGAGCATATTAAAAAACCAGTTGTTGCTTTCATTTCTGGAGCTACTGCACCAAAAGGTAAGAGAATGGGGCATGCAGGTGCAATTGTAAGTGGTGGTAAAGGTACAGCCGCAGAAAAGCAAGAGGCATTGCGTGCAGCTGGTGTTATGGTAGCAGAAAGTCCTGCAGTTATTGGTGAAACCATGAAAAAACTTTTAGCCGATAAAGGTGTGATATAGCCATCAAAAAAAAACTTAAAAATGCGATTAATTTAGCATATTGATTTAATATTAAAGTATAAAATAGAATATTTTTTACTACTATATGAATTTATAGAGCGTATATTATCGCATATGATAGCTTATTGTATAATGAAGTATGGTTTGCAAAAAATGTGTAAGTTAGAAATAAACCCAAAATTCAAATAAGGAGAATCTAAATGTCAGATGTTTTAATGCCTGAAAACACACCTGTGTGGGTCAATGAAGCACGTTGTAAAGCTTGTGATATTTGCGTTTCGCGGTGTCCTGCTGGCGTGTTGGCAATGCAACTTGATGCACACAAAGTCTTAGGCAAAATTGTAAGGGTAATGTATCCACAAAGTTGTATTGGCTGTATGGAGTGCGAATTGCATTGTCCAGATTTTGCCATCACTGTTGCAGATAGAAAGCAATTTAAATTTGCAAAAACAGATAAAGTAGCTCAAGAAAGAGCAGAAAAAATCAAAGCAAATAGATTTATGGCGATTGAGGAGGATGCAAATAATGCGTGAAGTAATTACGGGTGGCAATGAATTAGTTGCAATGGGTGCAATTGATGCTGGATGTAAATTTTATGGTGGCTATCCCATAACTCCAAGTTCTGATGTAATGCATGAGATGGCACATTTATTACCACACCATGGCGGTAATTTTATTCAAATGGAAGATGAGATTAGTGGAATATCAGTTGCACTTGGTGCTTCTATGAGTGGTGTAAAAGCAATGACAGGGAGTTCAGGACCGGGTATTTCACTCAAAGCAGAACAAATTGGATTGGGCTATATGGCAGAGATTCCATTAGTTATTGTAAATGTTATGCGTTTGGGTCCATCTACAGGTATGCCAACTAGAGTAGGGCAGGGCGATGTAGCATTTGCTAAACACCCAACACATGGTGATTACAAATCTATTGCTTTAGCACCAGGAACTTTAGAAGAAGCTTATACACAAAGTGTTCGTGCTTTTAATTTGGCAGAAGAGTTTATGCAACCTGTATTTTTATTGCTTGATGAAACATTGGGACATATGTATGGAAAAACACAAATTCCAACACTTGAGGAAATCCAAAAAAGCAATAAAACAAGAAAACAATTTGATGGAGATCCAAAGGATTATAAACCTTATGGTGTAGGTGCAGATGAACCCGCTATACTTAATCCTTTTTTTAAGGGTTATCGCTATCATATTACAGGTTTGCATCATGGTGCAATTGGCTTTCCAACAGAAAATGCAGCCGAAGGGCAAGCTTTAATTGATAGATTATTTAATAAGGTTGAGAGCAAAGCTGATTATTTAAGCAATAATGAAGAGTTGTATCTTGAAGATGCTGAAATAGCAATTATTGCATATGGAAGTGCTACCTTAGGTATTAAAGAAGCATTGCATGAATTGCGTAATACTAATGATATTAAAGCAGGATTATTTCGTCCTATTACGATTTGGCCAAGCCCAGAAAAAGAATTGAAAAAAATAGGCGAAAGATTCAAAAAGATTCTAATGGTAGAATTAAATAAAGGGCAATATCGTGAAGAAGTTGAGCGTATATTAGGGCGTAGGGTAGAATTTATGGGACGTGCAAATGGACGTACTATAGCACCCAATGAAATCATTGAGAAATTACGCACTATGAAATAATAAAGTTGATAAAGGAAGAGAAAATGGCTTTTAATTATGATGAATATTTACGCGTAGAAAAAATGCCAACACTTTGGTGTTGGGGTTGTGGTGATGGTGTCATCTTAAAGAGTATTATACGTGCTATTGATGCAGTAGGATGGAATATGGATGATGTGTGTCTAGTAAGTGGGATTGGTTGTAGTGGGCGTATGAGTTCTTATGTGAATTGCAATACCGTACATACAACACATGGTAGAACTTTGGCTTATGCAACAGGTATTAAGCTTGCAAATCCAGAAAAACATGTTATTGTAGTAAGTGGTGATGGTGATAGTCTAGCAATTGGCGGCAATCATACAATACACGCTTGTCGGAGAAATATTGATATTAATCATATTATTGTTAATAATTTCATTTATGGTTTAACAAATTCACAAACTTCACCTACAACACCAAAAGGTTTTTGGACTGTTACAGCACCAGGTGGCAATATAGACAACCAGTTTGATATTTGTGAGTTAGGTATGGCTGCAGGTGCTACATTTGTTGCAAGAGAAAGTGTATTAGACCCAAAAAAAATCGAAAAAGTATTGGTTGAAGGCTTTAAGCATAAAGGTTTTAGTTTATTTGATATTAATTCAAATTGCCATGTAAATCTTGGACGAAAAAATAAAATGCTAGAAGCCACTGATATGCTTAAATGGTTAGATTCTAGAATCTTGCCAAAGCGTAAATATGATGAGCTAAGTGATGAAGAGAAAAAAGGTAAATTCCCAACAGGCATTTTAAAACATGATAAAGAAGCACAAGAGTATTGCGAAGCTTATGCGGAATATAAAGCTAAAGTAACTGCAAAAAAAGGAGGGCATTAATGGAACATCAATTGCGATTTACAGGTGTTGGTGGACAAGGTGTCCTTCTGGCAGGTGAGATTTTAGCTGAAGCAAAAATTAGAGGTGGAGGCTATGGTGTTAAAGCTTCAACTTATACAAGTCAAGTGCGTGGTGGTCCAACAAAGGTAGATATATTGCTTGATAGCGAAGAAATTCTTTATCCCTATGCTATGGATGGCAATATAGACTTTATGTTGTCAGTGGCACAAATGAGTTATGATATTTATAAATCTGGGATAAAAAAGCAAGGTATAGTTGTCTTAGAACCAAACCTTGTTAAACCAACAGATGAAGATAGAGCTATGTTTAAAATCTATGAGATTCCAATTATTACGATTGCTAAAGAAGAAGTTGGAAATGTGGTTACACAAAGTGTTGTAGCCCTTGCTGCTACCGTTACATTTACGAACTGTGTGCCTGAAGAATTGGTTATTGAAACAATGTTAAGCAAAGTTCCCGCAAAAGTTGCAGATGTTAATAAAAAAGCATATGAGCTTGGCAAAAAGTATGCACTTGAATGTTTAGCAAAGTAATAATAACCACTAAAAGAGAAATTACTATTACACAAGGATTTTTGAATCCTTGTGTTCTTTCCTATGTTTAAAAAACTAAATATTTTTTTATAAAATTAGCCATTTTATGTTAAGTTCTAAATTTTACTACTCATATTTTCTATATTTCATATTTTTTTAGCAGAATATTAATAATTAATTAATCAAAAGCTATTACAATGCATTGTGAAACTTTTACACGAGTTAAACATGAATATGTTACAAGAATAACTAGTTGTAAAAGTAATTTTAAAAAGTGAAGTTATTATGACGATTGAAAATTTTGAAAAACAGCTGAAAATGCTGAAACTGAAGAAAAAAGAATTTGCGGCAATGGTAAATGTAGGATACACGGGTGTTGTAGGTTGGAATTCACGAGGTGCAACACCGGAATGGGTGGATAGTTGGCTTGCAAACTATGCAAAAGCAAGAAAATATGATGAAATACGTCGGATTATTGAAGATAAACTTGCAGCAGATGACAGGGAAGATGATAAGGCACAGATCTATGGGGGCATGAATATTTGAAGTTCTATCCATAGTAAAAAGTAGTCATTGGGAATATAATGCCGAAATTTTTGCTATATAACTATTTAAACTTAATAGTTTTTATAAAATAATCTCGTTAGTTTTCATATTTTATTTACATAAATAAACAAAATAGAAAATTGAGTATTTATGTTAAAGGAATGTTGATGGTTTGTGTTGTAATATAAAATAACAAAATAAAACCATATAACATATGATAAAACATTGATTATCTTAGATAAAATGGTTAGGCTATTTCAAATATCTCTACATATTTGCTTATAATATATGCTATAACAAGAGAGATATTTATGTGTTTTTAGATATTTACTTTTAAGCAAAAGAAAGGTATTATGCAATAGTTTAAGGCTTTTAATAAAGTGCAATAAAACTCAAAAATGAAATACTTTATACTAAGTAGTATATATCCGGGATTGCATAATAAAAATATATGAAAACTTTAATTTTCAACTTTTTATTTTTTCACTAAAGTATGCCCTATTTTAAGTTTAAGATACCTTATAAAAAATACATACACTTCAAGGAATTTAACTTAAAAATCAATAAATATTATGTATAATTCCATATAAGCTATTTTTAAGGAAATACTTCATGGGAATCAAAGAATCCAAAAGCATTAAAACTTTGAAAGAAAAAGGTGTGAATGCTTGGTTGGCACACATTAAAAGTAAAACACGCAATAAGATTTTAGCAAAAGTTATTTTTGGATTTAATAAAATTGTATATGTATATTTTATTTATATATATTCAAAGTATATATTGGATAAAACGCAATATCAGGATTTTATATTATTAAGGACATATTTTAATGAAAATTATAAAAATATAATTATATCTGATTGCAAATTTTTTAAAAATTTTCTTAAAAATCATATAGAATGGTTAAATTCAAAAGAATTTAAAGAAATATATGGGGATATAAAAAATATTGTAACAACAAAATAAATAATAATATTGCATTTACCCCCCCCCAGTAGATAATAGTTATTTAAAATCATATTTTAATTGCTATGAATTTACA
>JARHZY010000160.1 GCA_029264655.1 Helicobacter sp.
AACTAATATAACAATATACACTTTTATGCTGCTTGGCAAATATTTATTATATTCTGAAGTTTTCAATAGATATTATAAAAATAACATACATAAATAATAAATAATAAATAATAAATAATAAATAATAGAATATATAGTTATATAAACATAAGAATTTCTATTTATACTAAATAAAAAAATGAATAAAATAAGAGAAAAAATATAAAATAATAAATCTTTTATAACAGAAGATTTTAATTTTTCTAATAAGATTTTTTTACAAAATTATTTCATATAAGAATTATTTATAATATTTATTGCTTATATTAAAAAAATAAAATTCGTAGTTTTAAAGATTACGGAATCTATCCTTATAATGCTATATTTTCATTAATTATCATAACTTTCAATATTAATAATATCTTTGCAATTATATCTATATACTTAAAAATACCATTAAACTAGTTATAAGAAGTCCGCTAAAGAATGCAAATAAAGCTGGTTTGCGTTTCTTTTTACAAAATGAAGTAATAATAAGCCCACTGATATAAAAAAAGACAAGCGATATAGAAAAACTAATAGCAATAATATTAAAATAAAATTCACCTTTTCCTTTATGCATAAGTAATAAAATGCCATAAAGACTGCGTTCAACTGCACGTAATATATAAGTGCCATTTTTTTCTTTTAATACCATAACATTATATCGCATTGAACCCATACTTGGATTCCTACGTCTTATTTTTAATGTTGTGTCATTTGGTATCTTAAGATGATTTTCTCTTAAAATACGGAGTATAGTTTCTTGTTCATGTCCTTGTGGTAATGGATTTATTATAATTTCATGAATATTTGCACCAGCCTCTTCTCTAATATCAAAAAGATATAATGAACCAGTAACTCCATAAATTAATGCTGCGGGAAGAAAAAATAAACTAAGATATAAATGCACCTGCATCCAAACTTTCTTTTTTTTTAAGCAAATTATTCCTTTATCTATCAAATTCATTAAAAATAATGATAATAAATATAATTTTATATTATAGCGAAATTTAAAACTTTTAGTTATAAAATTCTTTAAATATTTAATATTTTTTATTTTAAATTATTCTTAAAAATACAAACTATAAGAAATATACTACTCATTCAACATACTTATATATATTTCTGCTTTTTTTGTTAATGCTGGCACATTGTTTGGTATTTTTTCTTCTATAACAGCTCGTAAAAGTTGTGTTAAAATTATACCAATATGTTTCCCTTGCAATGATATACCCATAGATAATGCGATTGATTGTAATATAGTGCCATTTATTGCAAGTTGTGAGAGCTTATAACATTCTTTATTGCTAATAATTGTTATAAAATTTTGTGTTAAAGCATGTAATGCCGCTGTGCTATATAATATACATGAAGCAGAATCTTTGAAGTTATATTTTACTTCTGTATGAGCAGGATTATAAACTTGTTTTAAAACTACATGTAAATAAAGTAATTGCCATATTATATTTATATTATATTTTGAAAGTAGTAGTTTTAAAGCAATTTTATCTCTACATAGCATATGTAAAGCTGTATCATAGAGAAGTTGTAATAACACTGCACTTGCATGTATGGTTTTTTTATCAAAGCGTAAATGTTGGCAACTATTTTTATAGTATTGTATATAATCTTGTATATCTTTATCATGCTTACATATACTTGGTGTATAAGGGATAGGACAATGCAAGAGCACAAGACGCAAAATTATATCTTTTGGTGCAAATGAGATTGTCTGATAATTATATGCTAATTGCATTGGTGTTAAATATTTTAAGGTTGGTAAAATAAATAATAAAACATTTTGATATAGGGGTAAAACTACATGTGCATATTGACCACATAAAAGTTTTGTCAATTCAGCTTGAATGCGTTCGTTGGCAATATAAGTAAGTCTTGGGATTAATGCGTGCAATGCTTCTTTTGTTTCATTTTGGAGTGTAAAAGCAAAAGGTAAAACTGCACTAAAACGAATAGCACGCATAATTCGTAACGAATCTTCCAAGAATCTTTTATATGGCTGTCCCACACATACAATCTTTCTTGTGTGCAAATGCTTTATGCCATTATAATAATCAAAAAGTTGCATATAACATAATCTTTTTATATTGTTTTTTAGAGTATTTTTAGATTCTAATGTAGTGGGCTTAGAGTGGATAGGGAAGGTTGAAATAGGCATACCATCTCTTTGTAATATATGCTTTTTTATTTTCTTACAAGCAAGTGCATTTATCGTAAAATCTCTACGCGATAAATCTGCTTGCAGTGTTGTTGCAAATTGTATCGTTTCGGGATGACGTCCATCTTTATAATAACCATCAGTGCGGTATGTTGTTATTTCAACGATATATTTTGTTTTATTATCCATAATGCCTAAAGTGCCATATTGCAAGCCAATAGGAATAATAGTAAAATGCTTTATGTTTAAATGTGTGCTAAATATCTGCTGTATCTGTATAGGGGTAGCATTACTTGTAATATCCCAATCTTTTGGTTGCAAGCCAAGCAAACTATCACGCACACAACCACCAACAATATATGCTTCAAAGCCACTTTTTTCAATAATATGTAAAATATGTTGCACATAATTTGGTATATACATAGAAATAATATAGGTTTTTAATTTTCCTTGCATATCTATGTCTTTGTAAAATCATCTAAGTTTTAAAAATTGTCGCATAAGTGCAAAGCCCATTTCATGACTACGCTCTGGATGTGGTTGTATTCCTAAGATATTATCATATCCTATAATACTTGGGAATGAGATTCCATAATCACAAGTTGCAATTATATAAACAGAATCACAACACACATGATAACTATGCACAAAATAAAGATAACAAGAATTTTTGATAAGCCCACATAATGCATGTGGTTGTTGGATAAAATTTTTATTCCAACCAATATGCGGAATCTTTAAGCGTATATTCTGTGATATTGTAGCAATATCTTTATCTTGTGTTATATAAATTTCATTCAATGTTTCATATTGCTGTGTTATATTATCAGAATCTAATGTCTTTAAATACCAATCTAGTGATTTATGCGAACCAAATTGAACAACTTCTCCTGCTATTAAACCAAGCCCTTTATGTTCTCCAAACTCATAGCTACGTTCAAAAAGTAATTGCATACCAAGACAAATACCAAGCATATAGCGTCCGCTTTTTGCATATATATGTAACGAATCATGAAGTTCTCTTTGCATTAAATGTTGCATAGCACTTCCAAATGCTCCAACACCGGGTAATATAATTTTATCACATGCTTGTATTGCTTTGTGTGTATTTACGCGGATAATACGTTCTTTTGTGGCTATATATTCTAAACATCGTATAACATTTGCAATGTTGCCAACACCATAATCAACAACACCAATTTGCAAGATTATAAATCCTCTTCTATAATATAAGGCACACCCTCTTCAACTTTACCCTTACCTATAAGCGATCGCACAACTTCTTGCACTTTTGTAAGTTCCTCTTGTTTTGCTGTTGGTGCTTTATAATTCTTGTCATATACCTTTTTAAGTAACGCAATTTTTTCAGAATCTGTTTTTGCATTTTTTATTTTTGCGTAAAGCTCAGCAGCTTTATTTGCAGATTCTGCTCCCATCCAACCAATAGGGATCATTTTAACATCACCACGTGCAAGCCGATCATCTAAATGCCTTAATTCTTCTTGACAATGTGGGCAAAGAGGATCAGACACAATATAAAATACTTTTTTATTTGTTTTGCCTTTGAGACTTATAATATAATCTTGTGGTAATTTTGCAATTTCCTTTTTAACAGCTTCTTGAGTTTTAAAAGTCATATTATAATTCATTATTGATTGTGCTTCTTGTGCAACAAGCTCTCTATCTTTATCATTGTTTGTAAAAAATCCTTGTGTAACTACTAAAAACAAACTCTCTTGCTTATTAGCAATAGCAAGCAGTTTTTCGCCACTTGTATTTACTTTTAATACAAGTAACTTTAGATTATTATCTTGATTTAAAGGTTGCTCTTTTAAAATTACTGTGGCTTGTCCTGTTTGTTTTTGAATCATATCAGTTATTTTACTTGCATTTGCAAGATTCATACACAAACCCATTGCTATAAACGCTGCAATTTTCTTTTTCATGGTCTTTAGCTCCTAGAATAAAATAAGCTAATATTCTAGCATGTGAAAAATAACATAGTATAAGCTATTTTGTAAAAAAACTTAAGATTATAACAATTATTCTAGATTATAAAATATTTATTAAAAATCTACAACTCTAAATTATAAGTTAGTAACAATATTTTAAATATTAACAATAATCTAAGAAAAAATATATTTTCCAATAATTGTAGGATATTATCTATAAGTTATTGCATTGTAAGTTAAAGCTTGTGTTTAAAAAAACTCTCTATAGCTAAATCCCCTTACATGTAAGGGTTTATTTTGTTTTGCTTTGATGAGTATATTATTGTGTAACTGCACTCATAGCTTTTTCATAATTTGGCTCACTAGTAATTTCTTCACAAACTTCCACATATATAACTTTACCTTCTGGATTAACTACAATTACTGCACGCGTAAGTAGTCCCATAAGAGGTGAAGACTCAAGAATTAAACCATATTCCCTACCAAAATCTTTATTAATAAAATCACTCAATGTGCTAAGATTTTCAATCCCTTCTGTGCTACAAAATCTCCCTTGAGCAAATGGTAAATCCAAAGAAACAACATAAACTTTTGCATTAGTAAGCTTTGTTGCCTCTTGATTGAAACGACGAGTTTGTGTCGCACATACACCTGTATCAAGGCTTGGCACAACATTAATAATTTGATATATACCGCTTGCACCACCTACTTGCACTTGTGATAAATCTTTCGCTACAAGATTTACTTTTGGAGCATTATCGCCAATTTTAATTGTATTTGCACTAAGCTTTGCTGGTGAACCTTTAAATTTTACTTCCATACTTTATCCTTTTTAAAATAGCATGTTTAAGATTGTAGCAAAGTGCGGTAAATTATAAATTAATCTATATAACTTATTTTTTTATTTATTTTATATAAAAATAGATATAAAAATAAATGCCAGAGTAATATAATTTAATACTTTTAATCTTTATTATGTTTTATAATACTTTTTAATCAAAAATATTATAAATAATGTTTAAAAATACCACAAATCGTTTTTTTTTTTTTGTGAAATATAACATATATTTTTCCCTATTTTTATGATATAATTAAAATGTTTAATGATTAGTTAATTGTATAAGGATAGAATAATGTCATTAGTAATTGGCGGAAAAACTTTTCATTCTCGTTTAATTGTCGGTAGTGGTAAATATAAAGATTTTGAAACAACAAGAGATGCAACACTTGCAAGTGGTGCTGAAATGATTACGGTTGCAGTAAGAAGAATAAATATTTTAGACAAAAATACTCCTAATCTCATGGATTACTTTAAAGATACAAATATTTCATTCTTACCAAACTCTGCTGGTTGCACCACAGCTAAAGAAGCAATCACTATGTTTGAGCTTGTACGTGAAGGCATTGGAATTGATTTTATTAAATTAGAAATTATTGGCGATACACAAAAAACACTTTATCCTGATGTATTAGAAACTTTAGAAGCAACAAAGATTCTAGCAAATAAAGGCTTTAAGGTGCTTGTTTATACAAATGATGACCCCATTATGGCAAAAAAACTAGAAGATGCAGGAGCTGTAGCAATTATGCCACTTGCAGCTCCAATAGGTAGTGGGCTTGGAATCCAAAATAAGTATAATATTATGTTTATCAAGGAGGCTGTAAAAATACCTGTAATTGTAGATGCAGGGGTAGGTTGTGCAAGTGATGCAACTATTGCTATGGAGCTTGGTGCTGATGGAGTATTAAGTAATACTGCTATTGCCCAAGCACAAAATCCTATTAAAATGGCACAAGCTATGAAGCTAGCAGTAGAAAGTGGTAGATTAAGCTATGAAGCAGGTAGAATAGCAAAAAAGCCATTTGCAACAGCAAGCTCACCTACAGACTATATGCCTGCTCTTTAGGATTATTGTCGCTTTATGTTTTATGAGTATAAGATGGTTTAAAGTGAGGTTTTATCATGGCTTATCCACTTAATAGAGAAAAATTTGATATTTCATTGCGATTTTGGTTAGAGAGATTTTTTTATACAAAACTTATGGGATTAACAGCCCATCGTGTAAAAGATAAATTAGTATTCGCGCAGATTATTCAAGATATACAAAGTGGTGGATTAAATTCGATTGATGATATTCGTATAATCTGCAAAAAAGCAAGAAAGATAGGTTTGCTTGGTATTAATACTTATGCAAGCCCACTTTTTACATTTTATGAATATTGCATGCGACTTGGTTTTGAAGATATGCGTGAAATCCATGTAGAAAATGTGCAAGAATTTTTGAGTATTTATACTACAAATTTAAGTCTTACTACAATACGCAATTATCAATTTGCATTAACAAATTTTTTTGATTTTATACAAAAACAAAACACTTTAGAAAATGGTGCAGCACATGTTTATAATATGGAGCTTGTATTATCTAATCGCTCCGTATCACAAGATTTGCCAGAATTTTTAACAGAAGAAGAATTAAATGCATTTCTTCAAGCGTTAAAAACTTATGATATTAAACAAAAACACATCAATGTAGTTGTCCGCTTACGCAACCAACTTTTAATCCTTATGATTGTATATAGTGGTGCCCGTGTCAGCGAAATTCTTGAAATTAATTATAAAGATGTTTCTCTTGAAGGTGATTACTATGTATTACGCTTACGTGGTAAAGGGAATAAAATGCGTATCGTATTTATCACAAAAACACTTATTGAAGATTATTATAATGAATGGATAGCATTGCGTGCAACTTTTCCGCGTGTTGCTGATGATATGCCTTTATTTATTAATAAAAAATTTCGTGTGCCAGCACAATCTTATATCTATGTTATTATTGAAAATCTACTGCTAAGTGCAGGTATCCGTAAAGCAAAAAATGGGGCACATTTATTGCGACATAGTTTTGCAACTATGTTATACAATAAAAGCAAAGACTTAATTTTAGTGCAAGAGAGTTTAGGACATAGTAGTGTAGAAACAAGTAGGATTTATACACACTTTGACAATCAGAGATTAAAACATGCTGCAAATGTAATTTCAGGTATAGATAATAATAAATCTCACTATAATACTGAACACAATGGGGGGGGGGGGGGTAGATTTATAAATTAGTATTAATTCTTAAAATATAAATATTAAAAGCAATAAGGGATTTTATTAAGATATTTATATTTTTTACAAATATACATAAAAATAATACTATATTTGAAATATTAAAGCTAATTATTATAATACTATCTATACTAACTATACTAAAAAGTTGAATTATAAATAATAAATTTAAGTTTAACTGCTTTTAATTGCCAATATATATTAAATATAATAATTCATATATTAAAATTATCTTTCTTGCTTAAAAAAATATTTATAAATAAAAAACCTTATTTTATATCTAAAGTTTTTATTATTAAAATAAATTTATTATATTGGTTTTAATTTGTAGCAAAATAATTAAATATTTCATTATATTTGCTTACTTGATTCAAGAAAGATTCTAGATTTAAAAATAACAGAAAATTAACTTATAGAAATTAGTTATTACTTTATATTTGCAATATGCCTATTTATTTAACAAAATGGATATAGCTTTTAAAATAAAAGTGCTTAATATCTTATGTTGATTAGTAAAAAAGAAATACTGAATATTTAGACTTAAAATCTTCTATAATGATTTATTTTTATAATAATTGTATTTAATTATAAAAAAAACTTTAAGATTCTATAAAAATGCCGATTAAAGAATAATTCATTTTATGTTTTGACGATAAGTATTGCCTAATTTATAAATAAAATGCAAAAAAGCACTTGTTATTAGGTAAGTATGGAATATAAATTTCTTGTATTTCTGATTGAACTTATAATATGGTAATCTTAATGTTGGGAGAATAACATGGCGGGAAAAATTACCTCTCTTGGACTTGGTAGTTCTGTTTTAAATGCTGATGTAATTGATAAACTGAGAAAAGCTGATGAAGACAATGTAATTAAACCTGTTGATAAAAAAATG
>JARHZY010000156.1 GCA_029264655.1 Helicobacter sp.
TTTTTTTGATTTTATTTTCTTGATTCTTGCTTGGTGTAGTTTTTTTAAATATTAATTTTCTAAGTATTGCTAATTCCACCAATTGTCTTTGGCTAAATAATTGTAGCACAGAATCTACATCACTACCTTTTGGTAAAGTTGCATTTTGGGGTATCCACATTACAGAATCTTGTTGTTTTTGTGTAGCAGTAATCCCAAATTCGCTATCAATTGCATTATGATAATATTTTGCATATTTTAATATTTGTTTTATTTCTTTTTCATTCTGTGGCTTAAGATTTTCAAATTCATAAACTATCTCTTCGCTTATTTCATAAAGCTCACCTAAATTGCATTCTCCAGCTAATGCTTTCACCATAAAAATACTTAAAGGATTTAAATCAGTATGGATCCCAATCCGATTATTCATCATTGCTTCTATTGCGGTAACGCCACTGCCTCCAAAGAGATCAAGCACCACATCACCCTTATCTGTGAAATTTAATATATTTTGTGTTACAATATCCCAACTTTGCCTTGTGAAATATGCTGTGCAACCAAAATATCTAGCTTTTGCTTGCTTTTGTGGATTTGTGATTGCAGATGGTAACTTTTTTGTTAAATACCAACTATCATTATGCTGTGTAGGTTTGGAATCTAATTGAAGATTTTGCCGTAGCAATTCGATTGGTTTTGTGAGGTATTGTTTTAATAATCCATAATCTTTGTGATCTTGATTGAGATTATATAACGCTAAGTCTAGTAAAACTTCTTGTCCATTTGTAGCAAAAAGCATAAATTTCACTCCATTACATAAAGCATAATAGGGTGTTTTTATATCTTTATTAATTGCATAGTAAAACACTTGTCGCTCCGCTTTACTATTAGATTCTATACTAATTATAGGAGCTTTTGCATCGAGCGCACAATGTGGCTTAGAATCCACATATAAAATATAATCTGGTATAATCATTTCGTGTGATTCTATACGTTTATTTGAGCCTATAATCGTAGGGCTTTTTAAGCTATGCGATAGTTTTACTTCAAGACTAGATTCTATATGTATAGAATCTTGGAGTTTAAAACCTAATATTTTAAGTAAAGGGGCAATTATAAACTCCCGCACTAAATCTTCTTTAAAATGTTTTTTAAAATCTACACTATCTAACTTTGTAAAATCAAAATCCAACATATCCATCCCAACCAATAAAATACACCATTACAATAGAATTTTGTAAAATATTGCTTGCAGGAAGTTAGAAATGTGTGGATTTTGTCTTATCCTTTAGCAATTTTCTCCACAATAGCATTAAAGCTTATGCTTGGACGCATAATAGATTCCGCTTTTTTATCATCAAATTTATAGTATCCACCCAAATCTACTTTTACGCCTTGTGCTGTATTAAATTCATTGCGTATCAAATCTTGCTTTGATTCTAATTCTTGTGCAATTGGTTTAAAAAATGTTGCAATATCTGTATCTGTTTGTTGGTTTGCTAATGCTTTGGCAAAATACAGACTTAAGTAAAAATGGCTTGTGCGGTTATCATCTTCACCTACTTTGCGTGATGGGGCTTTGTTATTATCTAGCCATTGTGAAGTTGCATTATCTAATGCACTAGCCAATACTTTTGCTTTTGTGTTATTTTGCTTTTGTGCATAAAATTCAAGACTTGCTTGTAATGCTAGAAATTCACCTAAACTATCCCAACGTAGGTGGTTTTCTGCAACAAGTTGCTCAACTTGCTTTGGCGCACTACCACCTGCTCCAGTTTCAAACATTGCTCCACCATTAAGCATAGGCACTACAGATAGCATTTTTGCACTTGTGCCAAGCTCTAATATTGGAAATAAATCGGTTAAATAGTCACGTAAAACATTACCTGTAATTGAAATAGCATTTTTGCCTTCACGGATTAAACGCAAAGATTCCAAACATGCTTCTTTTGGTGGCAAAATAGCAATATTTTTACCTTTTTCTTGCAATCTTTTTTGCACTAAGTTAATCATAATATTATCGCTTGCTCTTTTAGAATCTAGCCAAAAAATTGCTTTATCGCCAGTCAAGTCTGCTCGCTCTATTCCTAAATCAATCCAATTAAGCACAGCGTCATATTTTGCTTGATTTGCTCTATAAATATCATTTTTATGCACTTTATGAGAGAGTAAAATATTGCCATTAGAATCTATAATTATAAATTCTCCATCATTTGGGGCAATAAAAGTTTTATCATGAGAGCCATATTCTTGTGCTTTTTTTGCCATAAGTCCTACATTACTTACGCTTCCTAAACTTGTGGGATCAAGTGTGCCATTTGTGCGTAAATCTTGTAATACTGCTTCATAAATTGTTGCATAAGTTTTATCAGGAATGACTGCATTTGTATCACATTCTTTACCATCTTTATCCCATAATTTCACACCATTTTTGAGCATAGCAGGCATAGAAGCATCAACGATAACATCGCTTGGGACATGCAAATTTGTAATACCTTTATCAGAATTAACCATAGAAATTTTTGCACTTTTTTCTAAAATCTCATTATATTTGGCTAAAATCTGTGCTTTTTTGGGGCTAGATTCTATTTTTAAAAGTAGCTCACTTACACCATTATTTGCATTTACACCAAGTTTTTCTAATTCATCTTTAAACTCATCAAAAAGCTCTTTAAAATATGCTTTTACCGCATAGCCAAATAGCACAGGATCACTTACTTTCATCATTGTGGCTTTTAAATGGAGAGAAAATAAAATATCCTTTTGTTTGCAAGATTCTATTTGTTCTGTATAGAAACTGCTTAATTTGGCAGCATCCATAAAAGTTGCATCTAAAATTTCATTTTTTTCTAATTTTAGATTTTCTTTTAAAACTTTTTCACCTTGTGAATCTTTAAAGATAATTTTTGCAGTTGTAGGAGATTCTATCAATATTGCTTTTTCATTATCAAAGAAATCACCACTTGCCATATAGCTTACACAGCTTTTTGAATCTTTATGAAAAGGCACAACGCGGTATGGATTTTTTTGTGCATAGGATTTTACTGCATTGGTGCTACGTCTATCGGAATTTCCTTGTCTTAATACAGGATTCACTGCTGAACCTAGCACTTTTTGGTATTTTTCTTTTATATTTTTTTCTGCATCATTTTGTGGTTCATCAGGAAAATCTGGCACATTGTAGCCCTTTTCTTGCAATTCTTTAATAGCATTTTTAAGTTGTGGTATAGAAGCAGAAATATTTGGAGTTTTAATAAGATTTGCATTTGGAGTTTTTACTAATTCTCCTAGTTGTGTGAGTGCATCTTCTACGCGTTGCTCTGGTTTTAGTAGTTCTGGGAATTGTGCTAAGATTCTAGCACTAAGGGCAATATTGGAAGTTTCAACTTCAATATGAGCATGCTGCAAAAATGCCTTAGCAATAGGTAGAAATGAATAAGTTGCTAATGCGGGTGATTCATCGGTAAGAGTGTAAGTGATTTTCATCGTGTATCCTTTTGTAATAAAATTAACATTTTTTAGTATAGCAAAAATCATCGTGTTTGGAATAATAGATAATATTTTTTTAAACTTTTGTGAGTGTAAAGGTAGATAGGTAGCATTGTTTAATATAGTTGAATAATAGCAATAGTAGGATTACAAATAAAAAGTATGAAATGTGTGTTTGCATGAATATTTCATAACAAACAAAAAAATAAAAAACTATTATGCTTTTTGCATCGGCAATAAAAGCATAATCAGTTTATTTGTGGATTATTTTGGTGCATTAATTTACAAATTCAATAATAGCCATTGTAGAGGCATCACCTCTTCTTATACCACTTCTTTGGATACGAGTATAGCCACCATTGCGTGTAGCAAATCTAGGTGCAATTTCTGTAATTAATTTTTTTGTGGCTTTTTTATTTTGTAATGCAGCAAATACATATCTATGCGTATTAAAATCTGCATCTTTTGACATAGTTACAAGCTTTTCAATATGGCTTTGTAATTCTTTTGCCTTAAAAATACCAGTCTCTATTTTACCATGCTCAATAAGTGCAATACTTAAATTTTTAAGTAGTGCTTTTCTGTGGGAAGATGTTCTTCCTAATTTTCTATAACCATGTTTATGTCTCATAATGTTCCTTTAGTTTTGTCCTTTTAATTTTGCTAAACGTTTATTTAATGCAGTAGCTAATTCATGTGGTAAATCTGCACCAATAGCATAGCCAACTTCATGTAATTTTGCTGCAATTTCGTCAAAAGAGCGCTTACCTAAATTTTTAATATTTTTTAAGTCGCTCTCACTCATCAACACCAACTCGCCTATGTATTTAATATTTGATTTTTGCAAACAATTGCTTGGGCGATGTTCAAGATTGAGTATTTCCACACTTGAAAGTAAAACCTTTAATTCCGGGCTATCATCATTCAAGCGACCATTGCTTGTTGGCACATCGCTAAGCTCTGCCCCAAATACACTCATTTGAGAATGCATAATAGCAACTGCTTCTTTAAAAGCATCCATAGGCTCAATTTGTCCATTTGTTTGCACTTCAAACACAATCTTTTCAAAGTTAGGGTTACTCTCATGTAAAACATTTTCAATATCATATACTGCTTTTTTTACAGGAGTAAAAAAAGCATCAAGTGGTATATATTCGCTCCCTATTTCTTCGCGAATAGCTTCACTTGCTACATATCCCAACCCTTTTTGTATTAAAAGTGAAAATTTAAGCTTTGCATCACTATTGATGTTTGCTAAATGTGAATCTGTATCCATCACAGTAATGCTTTCATTGCTTAAGTGTTCACCACGTAATTCCATAGGACCATGAAACTCATAGTGCAATTCAAATTTTTCTTGTTGCTGCATATCTTCATTTATTTTGAAATTTAAATTTTTAATATTCACAATAAATGGTGCAACATCTTCGGCAACACCACGCACAGTATCAAACTCATGCCTTACACCCTCAATCTTTATACCTATTGGTGCATAGCCTACAGAGCTTGCAAGCAACAACCTACGAACAGGATGTGCTATTGTGATAGCATAATGAGGCTCAAAAGGATATGCGTGCAATCGGATATGATTTGGTGCAAGCTCTTCTATCTCAAGTTTCTCTGGAATATATGGTCTTATTTTTATACTTTTCATACTAACCACCTTATTTATTATTTTGAGTAGAGCTCAACGATTAAACGCTCCTCTATTGGAATCTCAACTTCGCTCCTCTCTGGACTGCGTGTAAAAATACCAAACTTCTTATCTTTATCAATATCAACCCAAGGAACAATACCAGTTTGTGCAGTCAAATCAAGCGAACGCACAATTTGCACATTATTTTTGCTTTTCTCTCTTACTTCAACTTTCTGCCCTTGTTTGATTTGGAACGATGGGATATCTACGCGTTTTCCATCAACCAAAATATGCCCATGTGTTACAAGCTGCCTTGCAAAACGTCTTGTGGTTGCAAAGCCCATTCTATACACAACATTATCAAGACGTAATTCAAGCAATCTAATAAGATTTTCACCCGTATTACCTTCTTGCCTATTTGCTTCTTTAAAAATAGAACGGAATTGCTTCTCACTAATACCATACATAAATTTTGCTTTTTGTTTTTCGCGTAATTGCAAACCATAATCTGATATTTTACCGCGTCTCATACCATGTTGTCCCGGACCATAATCTCTTTTTTCACGTGCACTTTTACCCGCTAGTCTGCGTTCGCCTTTCAATGCAAGCGAAACGCCTAATCGTCTTTCAATCTTTTCTACAGGTCCTCTATATCTTGCCATACAAATACTCCCTTATACTCTTCTTCTTTTAGGAGGACGACAACCATTATGTGGTAATGGTGTTACATCCTTTATCCATAATACTTTTATACCTTCAATAGCACCTACACTTTTTACAGCAGTTTCACGTCCGCTACCCGGTCCTTGCACCTTAATACCAACTTCTTTAATACCATGTTCTTTTGCTTTTAAGAGTGCAGATTCCACAGCTTGTTGTGCAGCATAAGGAGTAGATTTTTTACTTCCTTTAAAGCCTAATCCACCAGCGGTAGCCCAACACAAGACATTACCCATTTCATCAGTAACTGTTACATTTGTGTTATTAAATGAAGCAGCAATACACACAATACCGCGAGCAATATTCTTTTTTACTACTCTTTTTTTAACATTTGTTTGTTTTTTTGCCATATGCTACTCCTTATTTGCTACCAACGGTTTTTTTCTTACCTTTTCGTGTGCGGGCATTATTTTTTGTTGTTTGTCCTCGCACAGGTAAGCCTTTTCTGTGTCTTAAACCACGATAGCTCCCTAAATCCATAAGAGCTTTGATATCCATTGTTACTTTTTTGCGTAAATCACCCTCAACCATATAACTTTCTTGAATCTTTTTTGAGATTTTTGAAATATCATCTTCGCTGAGATCATGAACTCGCTTATCAAAAGAAATATTTACAGCATTAAGAATATCTCTTGAGCTTTTAAGCCCAATACCATAAATATATGTAAGAGCGTATTCTACTCTTTTCTTCTTTGGCAAATCTACACCAGCAATTCTAGCCATTTTTTATCCTTGTCTTTGTTTATGTTTTGGATTCGCACAAATTACGCGAATCACACCCTTGCGTTTAATGACTTTGCATTTATCGCACATTTTTTTGACCGATGGTCGAACCTTCATACCGAACTCCTAAAAATATAAGGATTTAACCCAAGCCAATGGATTAAGCTAGTGATTGTATCTAAAAATGGCAAATAATGAAAGAAAAAATAGATATTTTCTTTACTTTTAATATACTTTATCGCTTTGCAATAATAAATTTTACAAAATAAGAGAAGTTTATTTGCAGGTTTTAGGATATATGTGTATTAAAAATTCGTTGGTATTCTAACTTAATACAACTATCTTCTTCGTAAGCTAATCCGTTGTTTTTAGCAGTTTGAGCAGCTTCTTTATTCTGTAATCCGAGTTGCACCCACACACAAAGCTTGTTTTTATCAAAAGAGCTTAAGCCATCTAAAGCACAAATGCTATTTACAACTTCTAATAATGCTTCACTTTTTCTAAAAACATTAATTATATCGCATTGCAGACCTTTTGCTGCCATAGCTATAAATGCTTCTTTTAAAGATATATAGGCTTGTTTGCCAAGAATATAACCACCTTTGGGATAAATTGGCACAATTTCATATCCTTTTTCTAACAAAAAAGAAGCAACTTGATAGCTTGCTTTACTTGCATCGGGGCTTAATCCTACAATAACTATCACTTTAGCATTTTGCAGAATCTCTTGTTTTTGATTATCGGGTAGATGTATTGCCATATAAGCTCCTTTTTCAAGTTTTAAGACTTTGTGCCTATAAGAACTCATTTTATTGTCATATACAATAATTTCTATATTATATCTAAATATAGCAATATATTTGATTTTTAATATTCTGTTTTCTTAATGAAATATTTTAGAAGTTATCATATACTTCCTTTGCTTTATAATTTAGCATAATTTTATTTATTATTCTTTAAGTGCTTCAAATAGCTACAATGCAATATAGTATTGTTTGATAGAGAGTATGTGAGATTCTATCAGCCTATATTTGTTATTTTAAATAGATGCTTATAGTTTCTTATCTTATTTTTTTGCTTGTAATGATTCTATATATTCATTTTTAAATTTATATGTAAGTGTTAAAGATGAAATAATATAAGTTTTTATTGTTTTTATGAGGTGTTTTGCTGATAAAATATAATACTTTTTTATTAGTATTTAATTTTTGAGAATCTCATTACCATGAGTTGTTTGTTTTTGTAAAATCTAGAGAGTATACAATATTCTTAATGAGTGGTTATTGTTTTAAAAATTCTATAAAAAGTTTAATCGGTAGTTTGTAAATTGTAATATAAATATTAGTTTGGATCTCATTGCAACTATTTTCATTTATTTCTTTATAGAATCCAATGCATTCCCTTTTTGTCTTTAGATTCCAAAAGCTTTACTATTTAAGCATTATGTTTGTTTTATGGATTTTATATTATTATAAAATATTTCTTTTATTAAACATATTGCTTTAGATTCTATTGTGATTGTGAATTATTTCTTTTTCAAAGTTATTTTAGGTTTATATTCATTACTTTTATTTGTTAGAAAAGGGATTGTAAATTTAAGTAGTATGTTTATAATATATTAGGTGCAGAATCTCTATTGCTCTATTTTGCCAAAGATTCTATAAACAATGTTAAAATATTAAATGAAATCGTTCTTGCCCTGCAAGCTGCATTTTGTTCGCCTAAAACATTTCGTATAATGGGATTAGATTCAATACAAGAAAATGAAGATATAGGCGTAGAATCTTGGGAAAGCTATTTTGTTGAAATATTTGTTGTTAATGAAGATAATATGCTACTAAGCTATAAAAAAGAAGATATTAATACAGCACAAACAGCATTCGATAATATAGGAATAATAGAATATCTTAAGAGTGAAAAACAAGTTATTGAATTAGATGATATTATATATTTTGCAAAATTACCGCAGCAAAGCCAAACGATGATAAATACAGCAAATTCTATAATAGAAACACATAAACATGGAATAAGAGATATTCATAAAAGCAAAGAGTATTTTACTAGATATATTAACAAGCAAACATGGCTTTTAAAGCAATGTAATGAGAGTAGTAATATTTTAACACATAATTTTAAAATGGCAACAGCAATGTATTCAAGAGGTGATGAAGATTTAGAATCAATGAAGCAAACATTCATCACAGCTTTAAATAAATGGGATAAGGATTTTGAGATAAATATAAAATATCAACCTGATAATCATGTTAAATATCTTGCAGTAATGGTAATATGTGATATGGATACTTCTTGGGTATTAAATAGGCTTCATGAAGTGAATAAAACAGAATATAATATGTTTTATGATGATTGGCTATTACACTATCTAGCAAGTAAGGGACAAGATAAAGATTGCATTAATAGACAACCTATGAGAAGAAAAAAATATAAGAATCTTAAAATTTTTACAGAAACTAGAGATAGCAATTATTTTAAAACATATCTAAAACAATGGTATACTAAAAGTAGAGGTGAAGCTTGGTTTGGACGCCATCATAAAGAAGACAAGTTTTTACTATATGAAGGATATTGGAATTTTGAAGGAGCTGCAGTTTTAAAACTAATGAATGCAGATAAAGAAGAATTTAAAGGTTATAAATATTTCCCTTATGATTTGATATGATATGCAAATATATCTAATGTAGAACAATATAATGATTTAAATAATTAAATAATTAAATAGTTAAAAATAACAACAATACAATAATTAAATAAAATATAGCTATTTTATATTTTTTTGCTACAATACATTATTACGATAAAAAGGATAAACATGCCAAGAGATATTCATAAAAGTAAAGAGTATTTTACTCAATATATTGCAGATAA
>JARHZY010000125.1 GCA_029264655.1 Helicobacter sp.
GATTTACATTCGAGAAATTCCCACATGCTGATTCTACGCTAACTACAGGAATGAAGTCTATTGGTGAAGTTATGGCAATTGGTGGAACTTTTAAGGAATCTTTGCAAAAAGCAATGTGTAGCTTAGAAACAGGGATTTTTGGATTTAATGCTATCAGCAATGATCTAGAACTTATTAAAAAAGAGATTCGCCGTCCAAATGCTAACCGCTTGCTTTATATTGGTGAGGGTTTTAGACAAGGCATAAGCATTGATTCTATGTATGAGCTTTGCAAGATTGATAAATGGTTTTTGCATGAAATACAAGAAATTATTCAATCTGAATCCACTATCACAGCAGAAATTCTTAGTGATATACATATTATGCGTCAAATAAAAAGCTATGGTTTTAGCGATAAGATGATAGCCCATTTGCTCAAGATAAATGAAAACCTTGATATGAGTGAAGGAGAAGTATATCAAGCAAGGGTCGCTTTAGATATAAGGCATCACTATAATGAAGTAGATACTTGTGCAGCAGAGTTTCCAAGCCTTACACCATATCTCTATTCTACAATTGGCAACTTTGAATCTATAAGTGGGCATACAGCTTATGTTGCTATTCCAGCAGATTCTACAAAAATCACTCATTCACCTACTTCAAGTCAGTATAACCACAATTTTTCTGCAAACCACCAAATAAGTAATACAATCCTAGAGTCTAAAGATTCTAACAATACAGAATCCCCAAATATAAACTCTAACGCAGATGCAGTTTGTAATGAATTTGTAGATTACCAAGCACAAAATAAAGAAGTTAGCTTAGAAGCAACTCAATATGAAGACTCCTGTAAAAACAGGCAAAAGGTAATGATTATTGGTGGTGGTCCTAACCGAATAGGTCAAGGCATTGAGTTTGATTATTGTTGCGTGCATGCAAGCTTTGCATTAGCAGATTTAGGTGTGCAAAGCATTATGTATAATTGCAATCCAGAAACAGTGAGCACAGACTATGATACAAGTGATATTTTATATTTTGAGCCTATTGATTTTGAACATGTTCGTGCAGTCATTGAAAAAGAAAAACCAGATGGTGTTATTGTGCATTTTGGCGGGCAAACACCACTGAAGTTAGCAAATTCACTTGCAAAAATTAATGCTAAAATTATTGGCACAAGTGCTAAAGTTATTGATACAGCAGAAGATAGAGAAAAATGTGCCACATTTATGCATACTTTAGGATTAAAGCAACCTGAAAATGGTATAGCTTATGAAAAAGAACAAGCTTATGCAGTAGCAAATAAGATTGGTTTTCCTGTGCTTGTGCGACCTAGCTATGTGCTTGGTGGGCGAGCTATGCGGATAGTGCAAGATGATGATGAATTAAAACACTATATGGACGAAGTTATTGCAGTAAGTGATAGCTCACCGGTGCTTATTGATAAATTTTTAGAATATGCAATTGAGCTTGATGTAGATTGTATTAGTGATGGGGAAAGTGTATATATTGGTGCTATTATGGAGCATATTGAGGAAGCAGGCATCCATAGCGGGGATAGTGCTAGCTCCCTACCTACCTTAAATATTACAGAATCTATGTTACAAGAAATTGAGATAAATACAGCTAAAATCGCTATAAAACTTGGTGTTATAGGGCTTATGAATGTGCAATATGCAATTTATAATGATGAGTTATATTTGATTGAAGTAAATCCTAGAGCTTCTCGCACAGTGCCATTTGCAAGTAAGGCTACAGGACTACCTTTAGCAAAAGTTGCTACCCGTGTTATGTGGAATTATGCAAAAAAAAATGTAAATACTATAGCGCAAAATAGCATTCTTAAAGAAGCATTAGATTTTTATGATAAATATAATGTTGTTGTAGCAAGAGAATATACTATTACATTAGAATCTATGCAAGATAAACAAACAAACACACCGCATAGCACTATTGAAAGGTATGTGGCCATACATTAACACATAAAATATGGACTCATAAAGCACTCCACTACTATAGTGTAAAAGAATCAGTCTTTCCTTTTAATAAATTACCTGGTGCTGATTTATTGCTTGGACCAGAAATGAAAAGCACAGGTGAAGTTATGGGAATTGGGTATAGTTTTGCTCTTGCTTTTGATAAAAGCCAAAGTGCATGCAAAAATCCGCTACCACAACAAGGAAAAATTTTTATCTCATTACGCAATAGTGATAAAAAGCATGCAGCTAATTTAGCAAAAACACTTTATGCACTAGGATTTGAGATTGTAGCAACGCTTGGCACGCATAAGATTCTAAGTGAAGCAGGCATACAAGCTACTGCTGTGCTTAAAGTAAGTGAAGGCAGACCTCATATTAATGATATGATTGCTAACCATGAAATTGCTATGGTGATTAATACAAGTAGCAATAAGGCAAAACCCGATGCAAAACTTATTCGAGAAGCAGTATTGCGTGCTAATATCCCTTATTTTACAACAATATCTGGTGCAAAAAGTGCTGCTATTGCTATGCAGGCAAGCATTCAAGATAAAAAAGCTTCCCATGATAATGCAAAATCATTACAAGATTACTTAACGCAATAGTTCATAGTATCCAATAGGGATAACAATATCTGTGCTATCCTTATTTGTAAATATACAATTTTACTATATAACATATTACAAAACTATTGTTATAGTATTGAAGCTTTAGAGAAGTCGCAGAAAATTACATTTTTTTGTATATTTTATTTTATAATTATGCTTGTAAAAAAAAGAAGGTGCATATATGAATACAAAATATATCTTTGTTACAGGTGGCGTATTAAGCTCACTTGGAAAAGGAATCTCATCATCATCTATTGGGACATTATTAAAACATGCAGGCTTTTCTGTGTCAATTTTAAAAATTGATCCTTATATTAATGTTGATCCGGGCACAATGAGCCCACTTGAACATGGTGAAGTTTTTGTTACTGCTGATGGTGCAGAAACTGATTTAGATATTGGGCATTATGAACGTTTTTTAAATACAAGTTTTTCTCGTAATAATAATTTTACAACAGGGCAAATCTATCTCTCTGTAATCGATAAAGAACGTAAAGGTGAATATCTTGGTAAAACAATCCAAATTGTCCCCCATATTACAGATGAAATTAAAGTGCGTATAAAACGTGCTGGCGATGGGTTTGATGTTTTAATTGTTGAGCTTGGCGGCACAGTTGGGGATATTGAGGGTATGCCATATTTAGAGGCAATGCGACAACTCAAACATGAAAAAGGCATGCATAATGTATTAAGCATACATGTAACACTTGTGCCTTATGTGCGTGCAGCTGATGAGCTAAAAACAAAGCCTACACAACATAGCGTGCAAGAATTACGACGTATAGGTATTAGCCCTCAAATTATTATTGCACGTTCTGAAGTGCCACTTGCAAAAGACACAAAACAAAAAATTGCACTTGCATGTGATGTTGATACTGATAGTGTTATTAGTGCAGAAGATGCAAATACAATTTATAAATGCCCGATTAATTTTATGAGTGATGGAATCTTAGCACCACTTTCACGCATTTTGCAGCTTGATATTGCACCTGATATGCATGAATGGGATTTACTTGTAAAAAAGATTCTCTCTCCAACAAAACAAATCCGCATAGGCTTTGTAGGAAAATATCTTTCGTTAAAAGAATCATATAAATCTTTACTTGAAGCACTTACGCATGCAGGAGCAAATTTAGATACGAAAGTAGAGATCGATTTTTTAGATTCTGAACATATTGAAGTGGAGCATTTACAAAATCTTGATGGTATATTAGTGCCGGGTGGTTTTGGTGAGCGGGGGATACAAGGTAAGATTTTTGCTATCCAATATGCACGCGAACAAAAAATACCATTTCTTGGAATCTGTCTTGGCATGCAACTTGCATTAATTGAATTTGCACGCAATGTGTTGCAGCTTCCAGATTCTAATTCTACCGAATTTGACAAAGCATGCAAAAATCCTATTATCTATATGATTGAAGATTTTATGGATGCACAAGGCAATAAACAAGTAAGAACACATAATTCACCACTTGGTGGCACGATGAGGCTTGGTGAATATGAATGTTTTTTGAAGCCAGCAACAAAGATTGCATATGCCTATAACCATGCAAATGTTGTGCGAGAGAGACATAGGCATCGCTATGAGGCAAATCCAAAATACCGCCCTTTATTTGAAGAACAAGGTTTGCTTATTAGTGGGGAATGCAATGGATTGATTGAAACAATAGAATTGCGAGAGCATCCATTTTTTGTTGGTGTGCAATTCCATCCTGAATTTACTTCAAGATTACAGAATCCTAATGCAATTATTGTTGCTTTTGTGCAACAAGCCCTCGCATATCGTAAATAGAGGTAAGTATGGATTGTCCCTCTATAGATATACCAACATATACAGAAAAACAAACTATAGAAACATTTAAAAATAGTTTGCAAATCTTTACACATATTGATGAAATAGCACATATTTTACGCATACGTTTTAATGACTTTGCATTCCATGCACTCAAAGATATACCACATCCACAAGCACTCTATAATAATATGGAAGCAAGCCTGCTTGTATGCCAAAGTATATTGTGTAATGAAAAAATTGTTATTGTTGGTGATTATGATGCTGATGGAATATGTGCAACTTGCATTATGCTTGATTTTTTTGAGCAACTCTCTTATACAAATGTTGCCTTTGCAATGCCAAATCGCTTTAAACATGGGTATGGTTTTAGTAAGAAATTATTCCATGAAATCATACAAAATCACCCCGATGTACGTGTTATTATCACCGTAGATAATGGAATAAGTAGCTTTGAAGCAGGTGCTTTATGTAAAGCCAATAATATACATTTTATTATTACAGACCACCATACACTTGAGGTTGATAGCAATGGAGAGACAAAGATTCCGCCTTGTGATTTTTTAATTAATCCACAACAACAACATTGCACATTTCCTTATAGAGATATTTGCGGTAGTTTAGTAGCTTGGTATTTTTGCTGTGCATTAAAAATCAATATGCAAACAATTTGTAAAGATCCACATATTGTTTTTGAAACATTAAAACATGCGCAAGCAAATACACCAACACTACATTATAAAACAATTCGTATGCATACACATACCTATATGCAACATCTCTCACAAATACGCATGGAAAGCTTTTTATTACTTGTTGGTATTGCTATTATTGCTGATGTAATGCCATTAAATGCTATTAACCATACTATCTGCCGATATGCCCTCAAACATATTCCTCAAAGTAAGCGATGTGCATTTCAGGTGCTTATAGAACATTTAAAATGCAGTATCGATTCCCAAACACTTGGCTTTCGACTCATTCCATTACTCAATGCAGCAGGTAGGATTAGCGATGGTAAAATTGCTCTTGAATTTTTACGTTCAAAATCGCTTGCAAAAGCAAAAAGCTATTTAAAACAACTAAAAGAACTTAATGCACAACGCAAATATTTGCAAGATGAGGTAACCAATCAAGCATTCCATGCACTCACACAAATACCACAGAATGAAAATATGCTATGTGCTGTGGGTGATAATTGGCATGAAGGGGTGCTTGGTATTGTTGCAGGTAAAATGGCTGATGAGTTTCAAAAACCATGCTTTGTGCTGACAAATATCAATGGTGTTTGTAAAGGAAGTGGTAGGAGTTATGGTGATGTTGATTTAATTGCAAGTATGCAAAGAATAGGACATTTAATGCAACGTTATGGTGGGCATGTGGGTGCTGTTGGATTAGAAATAAAAGATTGTAATATAGAATCTTTTATTAGAGCTTTTGAACCAATTATATATGATGGAGAAAAAAGAGAGAATGTATTGGGTATGCTACAAACACATTTAATCACACATGAACTCTTAGCATGTATTGAAAGTTTTGAGCCTTTTGGAAATGGAAATCCATTGCCAAAATTTTTTATTGAAATGCCAATACTTGGTTGGCGAAAAACAGGACAAGGATTCATCGAGTTTCAATTGCAATATATGGATAATAGAAGTATTAAAGGTATGTTTTTTAGTCCAAAATACGCACAGCATGATTTTTGTATAGGCGATATATTGCAATTTCGTGCAACAATAGGGCTTGATTTTCAGCCATACTATGGCACACATAAAGCACAATTACACACATCAAATTATGCAGTAAATACAAACAAACAACATCTTATGTTGATTATTGATAAAATCTATGGGCTTCAAAACAATTCACTATAATATAACACAACCAATAAAAGCAACACATTTTTTATTGCAATGTGGTTATAGCA
Organism: Helicobacter sp.; assembly: GCA_029264655.1. Classification (GTDB taxonomy): domain Bacteria; phylum Campylobacterota; class Campylobacteria; order Campylobacterales; family Helicobacteraceae; genus Helicobacter_A. The sequence goes on from JARHZY010000125.1 coordinate 6,283, forward strand.
AAAAAGAAACACAAAAACTACTTGATAAAAGACGCGTGCAACAGGGTAATACCATAATACAAAAAAGCGATATACTTACGCAAGGCAATGTAGCAATCCATACTTTTATCCCAAACGATATTCATTTACTTCCTTTTTTTGCTTGTGTGCCACCTACACATAAGCTAGCCTATAATAATGAAGCAATACCCATAAAAATAACAGAGCAACCGCCTTATTTTTGTCTTTTTAATAAACCTTCAAAACTTTTAACTCACCCAAAAAATCTTGATGATTCTAAAAGTTTGCTTGATGCATTGCGTTACCATTTTGGCATGGATTCTAATCCTTGTCATAGACTTGATTATGAAACAAGCGGGCTTTTGCTTTGCAGTCTTGATAAAAAAAGTGAAACTATATTAAAAAATCTATTTTTAGAGCATAAGGTTAAGAAAACCTATCTTGCTATAGTGCAAGGAGCAATAACGCAACCAATAATGATAGAATCAGCAATTACTTTTACAAATGATTTTGGGAATCTTTGTATTCAAGGTAAAGCAGAAAACCTAAATATAACGCATATTACAACAGAACAAATCCATACAATACAAGATAATTTTATACAAGAAAACACACATAATAAAGCTACTAGCATACTTGTTCCATTGCAGATATTTCAAGATTTTTCAGATCTATCACATTATCTTTATAGCAAACATAATCCATTCTTTACACCACAATATCATGATAATATCTCTACGCACACTATAAAAAAGTATATAAAAAATCCTTATAATATTATAATACAACATAAATATTTTTGGGATACACATATACTTGAAGAAACCTATCATACTTTCTTATTGTATTTGCAAGTAATGCCAAGTATAGATTATAAGAAAACTACTAAAGTAGATTCTAAGTATTATGAAAAATTATATGGATACCCTTATAATGAATATAATCCTATAACAACAAAACATAATTTTGCCACACAATCAAAAACTAAGCAAAATGATAAGCAATACACTTTAGTAAAACTTATGCCACTTAGTGGCAAAACACACCAATTACGCATCCATACTGCAAGCATACAACACCCAATCTTAGGAGATACGCTTTATGGATTGCATGCTACTATTGCAAGTTTTTTTCTTGATATACAAAGTAAAAGAGTAAAACATACTATAGAATCTTATCTTTATGACAATGTATCACAATTACGCCATGAAGCCATAGAACAACATATCTATATGCTACATAATTTACACCAACACAAAAGCATAACACAAAAACTCTTTTATGGTATATCCTGCCAATATATATTACAAAAATACTCTATACAGCAAGTCTTACAAAAAGATGCGATATGCCAATATGCAACTATGCCATATCGATTTATAGCAATCCATCTAAGTTATTGCATGATGCCTTGTTTCTTTTCACATGCTCCATGTAATATGCAAGATGAGCATGCATTTTTTACTTTTTTACTTTTTTATTATGCCCTACCCAAGCAACAAGCAAGAATTGTGCAAGATATGCGGCTTTATTATTGTGGCACAGAGCGACTCTTATTGCATGCTAGTAAAATTGAATTATTAAATAAAAGCTTTATTTGCCCAAATAGCTAATTTTACTATATAGTAATATACTTATTAGAATCTTCAAGCACTAGGCTATATTGCCATTTAGAGATTATTCAAAGCTATTATCATGTAAAGATAATGCATTATTGCAGAGTGTCCCCCATGCAGATGCTGTGCCTAATGCAACACAGGCGTCAAGGGCTTTTTTGCTATTCTCCATATTTTTCAATGTGTAATTAATAGTAGCAATTTTATAGAATCTTTGTTGCCTATCATCAGTTGTTAGCTTAAAATCCTTAATGCGATCAAGTTGCTTTAATGCTTCAGTATAATTATTTTCATTTATTAGGGTATTAATAAAGATAAAATTGACATAAGGGCTATAATCGTATTCTTTTACTTTATCTTGTAATGCCATAATTGCACGCGTTTCTGTAGTAATAGCTAGTGGATCTTTTTTATGTTCAGCATCATTTAATAGGGTAAAATGCACTGCCAACATGCGTCTATCGTTTGGAAACCATGTATCCATTTTGCTACTTAAATTCATTGCTTCATGACGTGTTGCCTCATCATTATAAAATGCATGAAACATTTTAAAGCTAATATCATAATATTTAGGTTGTCCCATAGCAAATGCTAAATCCATCACATCACGTCCTGCTTTAATGGCAGCTTTATTCTCACCAAGTGCAAAAAGTGTATTTGATTCTAAATAAAGCCAACGCAATTGATCATTTCCATCTTGAATATGCTTAGATAATCCTGAAAAAAGTTCATGTGCTTTTTGGAATGCTGTTTGATTATAAAGGCATTCAAATGCATCAAGGCTTTCACTAGTAGTAAGCTTTACTTTGTGGGCACGGCTAAGTACACCTGCAACACCATCACAATTTTTTTCTTTTAAGAATATAGCTACTTGGCTATCAATAGCAGCTTGCACGATTGGTGATTGTGCGGGCAAGAGCGATTGCATTTGTAAAATCTCTTCATATTTTTTGTTTTCAAGATAAAGTTGTGCTTTTAATTCAAGTGCTTTTTTAGAGCTTTCTGTATTTGGATAATTTGCAAGGATATAATCATAACGTTCCATTTTTGTTTTATAATCCCCTGTTACTTGAAACAAAAGTGAATCATCGCGTTCTTTAATCTTTTCTGCTAATTTATTGTTTGGATGGTAATGTAAGAAATCTAGATGCAGTTTATGGGCTATATCGAAATCACCACTTTTTGTATAAAACTCTGATGCTTTATTAAGAAGTTGTGCATGCAAATCACTATTAGGTGCAACATAACCACTTAAATATTGTGCAATTGGTCCTGCCATAGCATATTGTTCTGTTTCTTCAAGCTCACCAATAAGCTCCATACTCATATCTTTATCAACAAGAAAGAATGCTGGAAATACGCTATATACTTTATGCAATAATTCATTTGCATATTTAGGGTTATCATTTCTTAAGCTAAATCTCGCCCAAGAAACCGCTATTTCACCTGCTGCCTCAATATCTTTGGCTTCTTGATATGCTTCGCGATAAATAAGTGGGGCACGTTTTATATCGCTTTGTGATTTTAGTGTATTGGCAATTTGCATTTTTGAAAGTGCTGCATATCTTGTGCGTGGGTACTCTTCAATAGTTCTATTAAGATAATAATAAGCTTCTTTTATTTTATTTTGTCCTAAAAGCGTTTTTGATAAAATATACATAACTTCTGGAATCTTATCATCACTTGCGTATGCTTTTATCCATGGAATGGCTGCTTCTGTAAGATAGGCTTGTGATTCCTTGCTTTTTGAATGGCTTAGGGCAATAATTGTATAATATACCATATCTTTAGCAAAAAGACTATTGGGATAAGTTTTGAGTGCTTTTGCAATTTTTTCAAGTGCATCAGGGTATTTACGCGCATTCATAAGACCTCGTATTTCTAAAAATGCTTCAAGATCTTTACCTGCGATATAATCAAGTGGCTTACGATTAATATCAAGTTCGCTAATTGTCGGTGTTGCAGTTTTTGGGATAGCAACAGGAAAATTAATAGAATCTCTTTTTTCACGATTCTCATCAGGTTTTAAGAAGGGTAGCTTTTTATAATAAGCTACAATTTGGTAGCTTTTAGAAAGTGTTTGCCTTGTTACTGGGATTGGGTTTTCTGTTTTTAAATCACTAAATACAGAGAATAACTGCAACTTTACGCCCTTAGCGGGTGCAATCTCAATAAGCATTGCACGTTTGCCATCATCATCTTTTTTTTCTTCCATAGTATAGCTAAAACTTAGCATTGGGCTTTTTGTGGGATTAAAACCACTTTGTGGGATACCCACAATTCTACATAAAATAAGTTCTACATCACCATTAATTTTTAGTTTAGATTCGCAACTAAATGGGTGTTCATTGCGTAAATTAAGCACAGCAAATGTGTCTTTATCTTCTTTTCCATAATTTAATTTCATATCTAAACTAAAAAGTGGCATACAATATGCTAAAAATAAGCATAATAATAGGGTAATAGAGTGTATAAACCGCAATAAAAATCCTTTATCATAGCTTGTTTCTATTATTCAATAAATGCAATTATACGATAAAACATAGCATTTTACTACTATTTTTATAAAGAGTATTTTGTTTTTTTTGCTATGCTATAATCCTACTTTTGTAAATATTTGCAAGAATTATATTTTTTTAAGGAGCATACATTATGCAATTTAGTGGTCAAAATGTATTAATTACAGGTGCGAGTAAAGGTATTGGTGCGGCAATTGCACGGGTTTTAGCTAGCTTTGGTATCAAAGTATGGATTAATTATCGTAGCAAACCAGAAATAGCAAATCAGTTAAAAGAAGAAATAGAATCTCAAGGCGGTAAAGCAGCAGTTATCGCATTTGATGTAACAGATGAAGATGCCTTTATAAAAGCATTAAATCTTATAAAAGATAGTGATGGCACATTAGCATATCTTGTTAATAATGCAGGGATTACAAACGATAAACTTGCGTTGCGTATGAGTAGTCAAGATTTTACAAATGTGGTTGATGCGAATCTGCGTTCATGTTTTGTTGGTTGCAGAGAAGCATTAAAAATTATGAGCAAACAACGTCATGGGAGCGTTGTTAATATTGCATCAATTGTTGGGGAACGAGGTAATGCAGGACAAACAAATTACGCTGCAAGTAAAGGTGGTATGATTGCAATGACAAAAAGCTTTGCCCTTGAATCTGGCACAAGAAATGTACGTTTTAATGTTATTACGCCCGGCTTTATAGAAACTGATATGACTGCAGATTTAAAAGAAGATATTAGGGCTGAATATGTAAAAAGCATTCCGCTTGGACGGCTAGGAAAACCAGAAGAAATCGCTAATGCTGTTGCATTTTTGCTAAGCGATCATGCTTCCTATATTACAGGGGAAGTATTACGAGTTAATGGAGGCATGTATATGTAGTTGTAGCATTTATCATTCTTGAGTTTAGACAAGATTCTAAGGAGTTTTTAATCCATTGCTTATTTGCGATAGAGTTAGCTTCTAAAAAGGTTTTTTATTGGTGTTTGGTGTTTTATAGATATATTTATTTTTTAATAGGCTTACCAATATTATATACAGGAATCTCTTTTGCTCCTATCTAACTTAGATTTTAAGGCTACTTGTTTAATACTCCATGTTAGCTTCGGATTTTAATGCTCCATTTATGAACATATGCCTAAGCATTATGAGTAGAACAAAGCGATTTTAAAAATTACTTTTTCGTATAAAATCTTATATTATAAATTATATAATATTTTATTTGATTGTCATAAAAAGAGTTTTTAGCATTATTGGTTTATACTTTTATAGATAAATGTTATAAGAATATAGACTGAAACTATTTGGCTTTTTGTGTTATTGCAATAATTATCTTATTTGATGATTTGATTTAATATTATATTAGGTGCTAAGATGTGTTTTAATTTTTTATGATAAGATAGCTTATAGAAACTAGTTTCTTGTATTTATAATAGTATATGGTTTAGTCCTTTATATACTTTATATTCTACCATGTAATAATTTTATTTAGTGGATGGGAACATGGAATCTCTTCGGATATTTGAAGTTTTTTATTCAGAACTGCTCCATATTGTTCTAATGGATAGTTAAAGCCTTGTGGTGCAATATTATTAAAGGTAATATAACCATGTGTTGCATTATTAATAATTTTTTCAATATAAATATCTTGTATATCCATTCTAAGTTCGCTAAAAGCATAATTACTGATGCATAGATCATAATTTTTTGTTCTTAAATCTTGCATGCGTGTAAAATAGAGTTGTGTTTTTATATCCTGAAAATGTGAAAGATATTTTTTACTTAGCAATAATACCGAATCTAAATCTATAAAAGTATAACTTTTGACATTAAAGAATGCCATAATAATACGTGCTTGCCCACCATATCCCACACCAATTTCGCAAATATCTTTATTATTTAAATCACCAAATTGTTGTATTAAATCAGCCAATACTTTAATATAGCGTAAAGTTGAAGGGCATATGTATCCTATTTCTTTATAATAACGAATACTTGCACCACCATACCAATCATTTTGTTGGAATTTTCTAAAATGTGCTTCATTGAAAAGTTTTGTTTGCAAAATAGTATCAAGATATTGTTGCCCCATTATACCATCAACATGCTCAAGTATTTGTTGATAAATTTGATTTGTCCGAAAATATGCAAATATAGAATCATTGTTAGCTGCATTTGCACAAAATATTGGATATTCATTGGTTTTTGTATCAGCTAGGCTTGTGTTATAAATATCTTTGCTCTTTATCGGCAATATTTTCTTTAAAAAACCCATCTCACTCTCCTTATGCAAAGTATAAAATATATTGTAAGAGTTGGCATTTTACAAAAAAACAAGTCAAGAACTTAAGAATGCACGATATATTGTATGTGTTAGTGTTTTTGGTAGTAATATTTTTTACACTAAAATCAAACATATAAAAAAACATGCTATGATTCTATATATTTTAATGCGATAAAGGAATTGCAATGGAGTTAGTAATTGTAGGCTATGGCAATATGGCAAAGGCGATTTTAAACGGATTGTTGCGGCAAACTAAAGAGCAGCTTCAGATTACAAAGATTTTAATTGTAGGAAGAGCTCCACAAAAAATAGAATCATGGCTTATGCAGGTTATGCAAGAATGTCGTAGTGAATTTTTGCATGATATTACTTATAAAACTACATATGATATTCAATGTGATAATAAAATTGTGTTGCTTGCTTGCAAACCATATAATTTAGATTCTTTTATATTTCATGGAAGAGCACATATTGTATATAGTATATTAGCTGGTATTAATGCACGCATGTTACATAATTATATACAATCTTATCATTATGTTCTTATTATGCCAAATATCGGGGCACATTATGGGCTAAGTTCAAGTGCTGTATTATGGCAACCTAATGGAGCAAAAAGCCAAACAATTAAAGAAGTGGGTAAAGTGCTTGATTTAATGATAGATAGTCATAATATGCAAGAGGCACAAGAAAAGAATAATGCACATATTCAAAACCAAATTGTGCAGTTTGTATCAAGTTTTGGTAGTTGTGAATTTGTTGCAAATGAACATGAATTGCTTGCAAGTATTGCAACAAATGGTAGTAGTCCAGCACTTTTGGCTCTTGTAGCACAAGGGCTTATAAATGCTGGTGTGCAACAAGGATTAAAACTTGAAACAAGTCAAAAACTTGTGCAAAAAACCTTTGAAGGTGTGGCACAATTATTATGTGAGAAAAATCCCCAAACAATAAAGGATTTGGTTACAAGCCCTGGTGGCACAACTGCAGAGGCTTTATTGCATTGTGATGAACATGGCGTGCAAGGTGCTATTACGCGTGCATGTATTAAAGCTGTAGAGAAAGCAAGGCATATTGCTTGCAAGAAAAAAGATGAATAAATTCACATAGTATTGTTTATTGGCTTTTATGATTGTTCTATACCTTGCAAAGCATAAAAAAGCAATGTTTTTAAGGCTTCAAGATTACAAGCAGTTGCACTTGATATAGGTAAAATAAAGAGGGGGCTATTGATTTGTGTTTTATCGGTATGCATGTAGGTATCTTTATTTATTGTGTGATGTATTGGGATTGCGTTTTCTATAAAATCAAGTAGTGGTTTGGCAATATATGCTTTTGTCTGTAAATGCATATGCTCATGTTGCGTAAAATGCAGGATTCCAAAATCCTCATGCAATGCTACATCACTTTTTGTTAATGCGATTGCATAGGGGCGGGATGCTAGCATTGGAGTATATTGCAACAACTCATTATATAAAACGATAAATTGATTTACTAAAGCATGGTGTGCTGGATCTTTCACAGCAAATAATGATTGTATTGCAGAATCTTGTGGTATAGCATTATCATGTTCAATACCCATAGCAAACCATGAAACATCAAGCATAAAGAGTAGTAATTTTGTGCGTTCTATATGTTGCAAAAATTGTAATCCAAGCCCCTTACCCATACTAGCCCCTTGTATTAAGCCCGGAATATCTGCTATAACAAATGAATGTAGTGAATGCATATCAACAACACCAAGATTTGGAATAAGTGTAGTAAAAGCATAATTTGCGATTTTTGGCTGTGCGTTTGTGATTGTGGCAATAAGGCTTGATTTTCCTACATTTGGAAAACCAACAAGTGCTACATCAGCAATAAGCTTTAGTTCTAATTGTACTTGCATTGTTTCACCGGGCAACCCCTTTTGTGCATAAGTTGGACGTTGGTTGCTCGCATTTTTAAAATGCGTATTACCAAGTCCTCCTTTACCACCTGTAAGTAGTTTTACCTTTTGTCCATCTGCAACTAAATCAAGCACTATTTCATTATTTTCTTGATTAATAACTTGTGTGCCCGGTGGCACTTTAATAATAATATCTTTTCCTTTTTTTCCGCTACGATTTTTACTCTCACCCGGTGCCCCATTACCTCCTATATATTTTTTATGTCCGCGAAACTTAGCAAGTGTTGTTGTATTTTTATCTACTAAAAAATATACATCACCACCTCGTCCGCCATCACCACCATCAGGACCACCTTGTATAACAAATTTTTCGCGTCTAAAACTGACTGCCCCTGCACCACCATGTCCAGATGCAATAAAAATTGATACACTATCAACGAACATAACTTTTCCTTTTATTAAATTGTTACAATATGTTACTATATATTTGAATGGTTTCTTATGTATAATTATATCATGTTATACATAGCTTTCTATAATCTAAATGATAAGGCTTTAGCGATAATTTTTAATAAAATTACTATACCATATTTTATAATAAATAATTAATGAATAAAAAAATATATTAAAATTAAAAAATAAATATTGACAAAGATATAAAAATTAGGTAGATTAGAATTATTATTTATACCAAATAGCATAGTATGAAATATAAAAATAAAGGGAATATATGGTTTATGGGTATATTGCAAATATAACATTGTTTTCTAGAGGATATGAGTGTTTGCCTAAGAGATTAATATATTTTCTTTGTGTTTTTCCTTTATTTGTATTTTTATATACCACAATACGACAAAATAAACGCAGTATATATAATTCCACTTTTATTTTTGTCGCACTTTATAATGCATTTTCCAAAATACAATATTTGTTGCAGTCATATTCATATATTGTAAAGATACATATTTATTCCATCTTACTTAAAGGAGATATAGATGCCAGTATATGATGAGGTATATAAACAATCAATTGAGAATCCAGAAGCTTTTTGGGCAGAAGCTGCTAAAAAAGTGCATTGGTATCACGAATGGGATAAGGTGCTTGATGTTGTTAATGAACATTATAGATGGTTTGTTGGTGGATGTATGAATACTTGCTATAATGCACTTGATTTACATATTGAAAATGGTAGAGGTGATCAAGTAGCATTGTATTATGACTCACCTGTAACAGATACAAAAAGAGCTTATACCTACAAAGAATTACGCAAACGCGTAGCAAAAACTGCAGGTATTTTGGTTA
>JARHZY010000103.1 GCA_029264655.1 Helicobacter sp.
GCACCATCAATACTTACATTCATCATCAAACTTTCAAATCCACGCACATAAACCTTTTGTGCCATATTTGAACCACCACCAACAGCAATGCTAGGATCGCTTTTAAAAATCTCTCTTAAGTTTGATGCTTGAGTTCTTTCTAAATCATCAGCAACTATTGTAGTCTTTGTGCTTGTTTCATAGCCCTTTAACCTGCTTGTTGCAGTAACAGCTTCAATCTTTTGTGTCTGTGTGCCATGCGTATTATTATCTTTTAATGCAGTGTTGGAATCTATTGCATAGCTTAATGTCTGTGCTACACAACATATCGCAACACCCGCAATAACCTTGCGTGTCTTGAACATATCTTATCCTTAATCTTATAATATTTATACAAACAATATATAAAAATTACAATAAGCTTTATATGTTGTGTATGTAATCACATCGATGCTTTTAACATTATTACAAACATTTTTGAGAAAGGTTTGCAATATTTATGTGGAATATAATTATAACAAATATAAAACAATGAAAGCATTTATTTCTTATTATATATAATATAATGCTAAAAGACTGCATATATCTAAGAAACATCGTGATATAGCAATTATTTCTCATTGGTATATGCTTTTGGAATAAAAAATGCTACTTTTATGCAATTTAAAGTAAAGAATAGAAATAGTATTACAACATTTCTCATGTTTTATTGAAGAAAACATTATATGTAATTTGTTATCTTTGGAATAATTTTGCTATAATCATATTTGTAGATTCTATGTGATTACAGACTTACAAAGTGTTGGGATTTTAGGATTTGAAAATGATTTCTTGCTGCGATAAATATGTGCAAATAAAACTTGCTGAAGATAGTAAGATTCTATCAAAAGTATTATCCTATGCCGAAAAACATTTTAGTCGTAACTACCGCTTATCAAGCTCTGTGTTGATCTTAGATGATGGTGAAGCTTTAAAGAAAAACTATCTTATCAATTGGTGTTACCATGCAGCAAATCATTATGATATTAGTGATAACAAAGTGCTTGAAAATGCACTAGCACACAGCTATCTCCCTATACGCATTAAAATGATTAAATCCACAGATTTGTTAGAAAAAATTCGTGTGAAGATTCAAATGCTTGGCACTTCGCGTATTATCCTTACATTAAGCAAACGCAATAGAGTGGCTGAACGTTATATTAAAGCAATGTTTGGTAGTCATTATATCGGTATGAGTCAAAATGAAATTTATTTGCAATCAACCAATGAATATTTTTGGGAAAATGTAATGCGTTTTATTGGTAATAGGGTTATACATAATATTGTATTATCATTTGAATATAGTGATTTTAATGCTGATGAAATTTCATTTCTTACCGCACAAGAAAAGGAATTAAGACAATGTTATGCTATCTTAGATTCACAATTTGGTGATGATTTTGAGCTTGTCAAAAAACGTTATTTAAAACTTGCAAAGGAATACCACCCCGATAATTTTTATGGTGAGAATGAAAGTGAAATTTTAAATTATACAACACGATTCCATAAAATCACAGAAGCATATAAAACAATTAAACATGCAGAACATGTGCATGCTATTTAGTTTATTCATTAAAAAGCGAGGAAAATATGGTGCAGAAACAGCGTAATGTGCAAAGTGTAGGTATTATATTGCGTCCGCAAAGCACCCACATAAAACCAATCTTTTTAGAGATTCAAAAACAACTCAAAGAAGCTCAAATTCGTGTAATGCTAGAATATTCTGGTGCAAGAATGCTTAATCTCACAAATGAAGTAGAAAGCCATGATATACAGCATATATGCCAATATGCAGATATTTTATTTAGTATTGGAGGTGATGGCACACTACTTTCAGTAGCCCGCCAAAGTTATGGAAGCAATGTGCCTATACTTGGTATTAATTCAGGCAGGCTTGGTTATCTCACTATTGCCTTACCACACGAAATGACGCATGTTATTCATAGAATCAAACAAGGTGATTATGCAATTAATGAACACTTAATGCTTGAAGGTTATGTGCAAGAAAGCACAGGATTAGAAATTATACGCCCACTTGTAGCTTTAAACGAATTTTTACTTTCAAGGGCTGGGGTGAGTGGTATGCTTGAGCTTGAAGCATCAATAAATGGTGTTTTGTTTAACAATTATCGACTAGATGGACTACTTGTAGCAACGCCAACAGGTTCAAGTGCCTATAATGTTTCAGCAGGCGGTAGTCTTGTGTATCCACATTGCCGTAATGTGCTCCTTACACCTATATGTGCCCATGCCTTAACACAACGACCAATTATCCTTGATGATTCTTTTGCTATTCAATTTAAATTTAAAACTGCTGGGACTCTTATATGCGATGGGCAACAACGCGTGTCTGTGCCAGAAGGTAGTGTTATTTGTATCCGTGCAGCAGCACATAATGCACATCTTGTTGAACTTACTCCAAACTTTTATTTTATGCGTCTTAGAGAAAAACTTGGTTGGGGACAAATTGATACATAGCTAGCACACTCACATGCATTTTACTCTATATGATTATAAAAACCTTACTCTTATACAATGGCAAACATATAAATCATGCTTTTGAAAAACCACCATATAAAGCACTTTAGTATATAAATAAAGCCTCTTTAACATTATAAAATATTGTGCTACTACTTCAGTATTTTATAGCTATGCCTTTATTTAAAATCTTTACTAAGTAATGCCTAACTCCATAATATTAAAAAGAGTTGTATTTATATTATACACCTAAATATACTTTTTACTATAAAAGTAAAGAACGATAACATTATAATATATCGGAAAAACATAAAGCATGCTATGTAAAAATAATTAATTCTAATTTAAGATTTGAATATTTTTAAGCAATTTATTCTCAAAAACTCTGCTATATTAATACCACTATTATAATCTGCTATTTGCTCCATCATATCATATTTAGTTTGCATAAAATGAAATATTATTTTGATATTTCTTTTTACCCTATCATTTCTTAAGTCGTCCTTTCTTTTTTAATATCTTCACTCATTTTTAATCCCTTATCAAATAATTCTATATTTTGTATAGCTATCTCTTGCCTATATAATACAAAATATGCTTGAGAATATAAAAATTTCTAAGGCAACTAGATAATTATCCATATAGCACACTCATATTAATATTAAAAAAAATGAATATTAAATACCATATAAAGTAATTATTACAACAAAACACTTCCCTATTTTCTTACAGAATGCTATTTGTCGGATATAATATAGCCACTTTAACATGAAACTATTATGAAAATCTCTATAATACTTCTATATTATGGGGAATGATCTATAACATTATGCAATTTCTCTATTTTTAGAAGCAAACAAAAATACAAGATATTGCATATTTTTTGTTTTTTATATCATCTAAAATAATCTTCTTAAGATTCTATGATGCCCTCATTATTAAAAAACCAATCATTTTCTCTAAAAACCCATATTTAGCGGCAACACTAAATATAGTAGCACTAAGATATACCACAACAATAATTATTTTTACAACAGGTGTTGTAAGGATACTAGGGCATATCCATTTTGCCTCTTGATCACCATGTTTTCTTGAATTTTGTAAAATTAAAATAGGGAAAAAACTTAATATTAATGCACCTACAACACCGGGCCAATACAAA
>JARHZY010000014.1 GCA_029264655.1 Helicobacter sp.
ATCCTACATCACCCATAACAATACGTCTGCATGCAAATTCACTCCTTAAATCATTTTGAATATCTTGTATTGCTTGCATTTGTGCATTTGTTAATGTAAAGGGCAACGCTGATATAAATACATCTAAGCTACCATGACAACGAAATTTTGCACGAAATTGGGTTTTTTTTCTACGCAATCTTTGTGTATAATCAAAAATTTCAATAAATTTAAGTGTTTCTTGATAGCTTTTGGGTAAAGCCTTTGCTATATTATATTCCCGAAAAAACTCATAAGTTGGATGAAAAAGCATATAAAGTCTATCTCTATAATATTGTGGTATATTTGTCTTTGCAAGCGCATCTTTGGTAATATTTTTTTGTAAATCTGCAATCTTTGTTGTATATGTTTTTAATTGCATGATAATAGTATTTATTTGTTTGGGAATCTTTGGATTGATAAAAGTAGGGATTTCTACATTTAAAACTTTATCATACTGCATTTCAAGCGTACCTAATACAAAAAGTGTTTTTTGTATTTGAAAAATTTGCGTATGATATGGACGTGCGTTAAAAATAATAATACGCACCATACAATCAAAATACGGGCAAAAAGATTCTATAAAAAGCATATTATTATGCATTTTGCGTTGTTTTATGCAAACTTCAAGCACCCCACGCTCACCTTGCTGAAGCGTAGCAATAGGATAAGTAGTATCATAAGATTTTGGGATATTTGCTAGACAATATGAAAGAATAGCATGCAAGCAGTATTCCTATTGTTTTTTATTTTGTATGATCGACATAAAATGCACCCTGGTTGATTTCAGTGCGAATTTTTGTTTCAATTTGTTTTACTTCTGCACGCGTTTTATAAGGTCCAATCAAATATTTTGCACGTATGCCACCTTTTTCTTCAACTTTTAAAATACGATAATTATATTTTGCAATTTTATTCAAAAACTCTGGAGTAATCTTTTCTTGAGCAACAAATGAACCCACTTGGATATAATGCCCTTTTTCCGGTGCTTTACCTTGATTTGCACTAACAACATTATTTTGTGGTCGTTGTATCACTTTTTTATTATCTGGTTTTTCTCTATCGATTATTGGCATTAGTGCTGGTTTTTCAGGCTCTTTTGGTTTTTGGGTAGCCACAGGTTGCGGATTTGGTTTTACAGAATCTGCTGGTTTTGCTTTTTCTTTATCGATTGGCTTTGGTGCTGGTTTTTGTGCGGACTTTGTCGGGTCTGGAGCTCTTGCAATTGTAGTATCTTTAGGTGCTAAAGGTGTAATAACTTTAGTAGGTGTCTGCTCTTTTGTCTTTGCAGGCTCTTCTTCTTTTTTGATTTCTTTTTTATCTGTATGTTGTCTTTCAAGATCTCTTAATGCTGCTTGAAAACGTGCATTATTTTCAAAGTCATCATCCTTTGCTACTGCTTGCTGCTCTGTTGTTGGCGTGGTATTTGCATTATTTATAGGCACACCCACTGGTGGCACATTTGACATCGGATTATCCACTGGCTTTTCATTAAGCCCCAATGTTTCTTTGGTTGTATCTAAACCAAGTGGATTCTCATTATCCATATTATGTGCATAAGGCAAAGGCGGATTTTTTGGTTCGTTAATTATTGCTTCATTTGTATTTTGATTTTGCATTGCTTGTATAGGATTATCACGTGTCATTACCCACGCAATAATAAGAAATACAGATATTAAAATAATAGCTACAATTGTTAAAAGCAATATTGTCTTTGTCTTATTTTTACTGCCATTGTCATTTTGAAAAATATCATTCACAGGTCTATTATTATCTTTCAACTTATACTCCTTTTGTATTACATATGTCTTGCCCATGCACCACGTTCTTTTGCATAGACATCATAAGGTAGTGCTAAAATGTTAAATTGTGGTGGAATATCATTGCTTGGAAACATACGCCATTCAATGGGGCATTTAGAAGCAAGCTTCATCGAAAGATTTTTGGCAAGCCTTTTACCCTCTTCTAAATCTGTATGCCCCTTATGTATGTATAAATGCAAATGACCGGGCGTTTTTGTCTGGTATGCTGTAAAGTTAATAAAACCTTCATCACGCAACATTAATTGTGCTCTATGATAGAATCTTTGTGGATCTCTACCATTATAATCAAAAACAATGTTTTCGACTTTATTGCCACGTAAAATGAGAGAATGTGCAACAACAATATCTTTGCGAAAGTGGGCTTGTATAATTTGAGAAGTAAGCATAGAATCTATGCGTTCAAATTTATCATAAAATATACGTCCATTATAAGATGTCTTTTGTCCCAAACCCTTCACTTTTGTATAGTAATAGCGTGTGTCAATTTTTATTAACTTGAGTTCCATTTCGGTCATTTTGCTATTCCTTTTACATTTCTAACAACTTAATCTAAGTTTGTAATTGTAACATGCTTTTCAGTAAGTTTGGCAACCTAATTGCAATAAACACAAAAAGATTACCTTTATATGCCATATATTTAAAAAATTGCTTTCTCATAAACAATAAATTGCTTACCTAGCTCTGCAATTTCAGCTTTTATTTGTTCCTGCAATGTAGTGTTATGTATATCATTTAAAATCATGGCAATCTTATTACCTATCCATTCAAATTCTTGCTCTTTCATACCTCTTGCAGTTAATGCTGGCGAACCCATGCGTATGCCACTTGTTACAAATGGTGAGCGAGTTTCCCCCGGAACCGTGTTTTTATTGATTGTAATACCTGCATTACCTAATGCAATATCAGCATCCTTACCACTAAAATCACGATGTAAGAAACTCATTAAAATCAAATGGTTGTCTGTGCCACCACTTACTAAATCAAAGCCAAGATCAACAAGCACTTTTGCAAGCACTTTAATATTTGCTTTTACTTGTTTAGCATAAGCTTTCCATTCAGGCTTTAGATTCTCACCAAAGCCAACAGCCTTACCCGCAATAACATGCATAAGAGGACCACCTTGCATACCCGGAAACACCATTTTATCTATTTTTTGTGCAATCTCTTCATTATTTGTTAGAATAACGCCTCCACGAGGACCACGCAAGGTTTTATGTGTTGTAGTGCTAACAACATCACAATATGGGAATGGATTAGGATATTCTCCTGCTACTACAAGCCCAGCTACATGTGCAATATCTGCCATAAGTATAGCACCAACACTATCAGCAATTTCTCTAAATTTTACAAAATCAAGCTCTCGTGTATAAGCAGAAAAACCACATACAATAATATTTGGCTTTACAACCTTAGCATATTCCATTACCTTATCATAATTAATGCGTCCATCAAGCTCAACACCATAAAAAAAGCTTTGATACATTTTACCACTCATGCTTACTTTTGCACCATGTGTTAAATGCCCGCCATGGCTTAAATCCATACCAAGAATCTTATCATAAGGTTTTAATAATGCTCCATAAATTGCTGCATTCGCTTGGCTTCCTGAATGTGGTTGCACATTAGCAAATGCACAGCCAAAAAGCTTTTTTGCACGTTCAATTGCTAAAGTTTCAATCCCATCAACAAATTCACAACCGCCATAATAACGTTTGCTCGGATAACCTTCTGCATATTTATTTGTTAAAATACTACCCATTGCCTCCATAACGCTTGGAAATGTGTAATTTTCACTTGCTATCATCTCTAAATGATCGTTTTGTCTTTGCAATTCTTTCTGTATTAATGCAAAAACTTCAGAATCTGTTTCTTTCATAATATAACTCATGCTTGCTCCTCTTTCGTAATAGAATTATAGTTTTCACTCACTGGTTTCATCGCAGGGAATAAAATCACATCTTTAATGCTTTTATTGTTTGTTAAAAGCATAACAAGTCTATCAATACCAATACCCTGCCCTGCAGTTGGTGGCATACCATACCCTAACGCCCACACATAATCTTCGTCCATATATTGTGCCTCTTCATCACCTTTTTCTTTTTCTGCTACTTGAGCCCTAAAACGTTCAAGCTGATCAATTGGATCGTTTAATTCTGAAAAGCCATTTGCAATCTCTCTACCACCAATAAAAAGCTCAAATCTATCAGCAATCATAGGATTTGCATCATTGCGTCTTGCAAGCGGGCTAATTTCAACAGGATATTGTGTAATAAAGGTTGGGTTTATTAACTTTGCTTCAACAAAAGCATCAAAAGCTTCGCTTAAAAGCTTTCCATAACTTAAATCATTTGGAATCTTCACATGGTTTTGTTGCAAAAATTGTTCAAGTTGCTCTGCGTTATCAACTATATCTTGAGAAATACCGCCTATTTTTACTAAAGATTCTATATAAGTCATAGTGCTAAATTGTGTAAAGTCAATCAGCATATCACCAAATGGAAGTTGCTTTGGTAATTGCAATGATTCAAGCAAATAGCAAAAAAGCTCTTTACTTAAAGTAATCAAATCTTCATAAGTGTGGTATGCCCAATAAAATTCAATCATACTAAATTCTGGATTATGACTATGATCAATACCCTCATTGCGAAAATTTCTATTAATTTCAAATACTGCTTCAAAGCCACCTACGATTAAACGTTTTAGATAAAGCTCTGGTGCGATACGCAAATAACGCTCTACATCAAGTGCATTATGGTGGGTAATAAAAGGACGTGCATTTGCACCACCAGGAATTGGGTGCAACATAGGCGTTTCTACTTCCAAAAAACCCTTATTTTCAAAAAACTTACGCACATGTGATACTATCGCACTACGCATGCGAAAAGTCTCTTTTACTTCATGATTGACAATTAAATCTAAATACCTCTGGCGATAACGTAATTCAATATCGCTTAATCCATGAAATTTTTCAGGTAATGGCACAATAGCTTTTGTAAGAATCTTAAAATCTAATGCATGCAAACTAAGCTCGCCTGTTTTTGTAACAAATGGAAAACCATAAACATTAACAATATCTCCAACTTCTAAGTTTTTTTTAAGTATAGTAAATAAATGCGTAAGTTCATTTTGTGAAAAATAAATTTGTAAGAGTGCATCTTCATCTTCAATTTTTATAAAGCTTGCCTTACCCATAAGACGCAAAAATTTTACACGACCTTTCACCCATACTTTAGAATCTGTGTCTTTTTTTTCATCAGATTCCATATCTTTCAAAGTAGCAAATTGCTCTAAAAAAGTCTTATTATTACAAGTTACTATACAATCATTGCGGTATGGATTAAGCTTTTCTTCTCGCAAGGTCTGTGCTTTTTCGATGCGTTGTTGGATATAAACATTATCAAACATAAATATACTCCTATGGTAAAAGTTTCTTTTGGATTTCTTGTGTTTTCTTTTGCACTATATGCTCAATATTTCTCTCTTGTGCTTTCTTGCCTTCTATATATTGTTTTTGCAAATCTTGCAACGCTTCTATACTCATTATTTTTTCAGCAATTTCATACATTATGGGATAACTTTTTGTCCCATCTGTTAAGCTCTTAATTGGTTCTTTTAAAAAGCCAACTTGTGTAAGCCCATATACAACTACACAAAGAATAACAAAATATTTTAATGCTGCAAAAACATAACCACCACAATAGTTAATAAGGGCTATTTCTGGTAAAACGACAACAAAACGTGCAATAATTGCACCAAGCAATAAAAATCCAATCCACACAATTGCAAGTATCAAAATAAATGCGAGTGTCCATAGAACATGCTCATTATCAAAGGTAAGCCCCGCAAGCTCAATGTAACGCCCCGCTTCAACACAATATCTAGATGCAAAATAAATGCCAAGCACAACACCAATAACACCCATAATCTCATGGATTAATCCATTTCTCAATCCACGCAATCCTAGCAAAGCAACAATAATAATCACACCAATATCTACATAATGCCTTGTTTCCATTTATATTCCTAAAATATTTAATTATACCTTTTAATTTTAACCTAAATTCATACGCACTTCATCTAAAATTGCCATAACATCATTTTTCTTTAGCGTATTAACCATATCTTGTAATGCGTATTCAACTTCGCCTTGTTTGCATATGCGGCTTTCAGATAATACTTTAGTGGCATTAAGATTCCCAACAACACATTGTATTTGTATGTCTTTAGTATCTAATAAGCACGCATATATGCCAATAGGTGATTGGCAACCACCACCAAGTAATTGTATAAATGCACGTTCTATATTGCAACATAATGCACTCTTTGAATTATGTAAAGATTCTAAAACTTTCATAATAGCTTGATCGCGAAAATCTGATGAGTATTTAGGATCTCTGCATTCAATACCAAGTGCCCCCTGCCCCATTGCAGGCAAAAATTGTGTTGGTTGCAAATGTGAAATAAAAGGAATAGTATCTTTTATATCAAGACGATTGAGCCCAGCACTTGCAAGAATGATTGCATCAAATTCACCATTGTGTAACTTTTCTAAACGTGTTTGCACATTCCCTCTTAAACTTTGTGTGTCTAAATCCTGTCTTATTCTTTTTAACTGCATACTACGGCGTAATGAAGTCGTGCCAACCTTTGCACCCTTTGGCAATGACAAAATATCAGCATATCGCTCACTTACAAAACAATCTCTTGCATCCTCGCGTTGTGTAATTGCGACAAGCATTAAACGTGGTTCAATTGCAATAGGCACATCTTTTAATGAATGCACTGCAAAATCAATCCCTCCATTTAAAAGCTCAAATTCAAGCTCCTTTGTAAAGAGTCCTTTGCCTCCGATTTTTGCTAATGGAGCATCAAGTATTTTATCGCCTTTTGTTTTAATTTTTTTTAACACAACTTCAAATCCAAGTGCTTCTAATTTCTCTTTAATGTGGTTTGCTTGCCATAATGCCAAAAGAGAGCCACGTGTGCCAAGCACAAGGGGCGATTTCCGCACTTCATCACTATATCGTTGTGCAATCATACTATCCTCCCAGATAAAATTGTATTATAATATATATTTTTCAAGAATAAGTTTTTTTATAAAAAATCCAAAACAAAGCTTTACTAGCAATAAGCTTTATAGATTAAGATTGTATTCTCATTTTACATTAATTAAGTATAGATAGAATATATAAATGATTTTTTAATGATTTTAATAATAAAGCTAGATGGCAAGTTTCCACACCCCATACAACATAAAAACCAAACAATAAACAATTCTTTAATACTATTACCAATGCATATAAATATAAATAGATTAAAAAATAAACACATAGACAACAAAAATATATGAAATAAATATGAATAAATATATAAACATCAATAATGTAACTTAATCTATTAACACAAAATAACATAAAAAATATATGGCAAAATACAAATTATAATAGATATAAATATAATAAAATGTATCAAAAGAAATATAAGCATAAAAAATATAAAAAACATAAATTACATTACAAAATATAAAAAAATGCTATAATTACTAGCATTATATAACTTGAATAAACAAA
>JARHZY010000145.1 GCA_029264655.1 Helicobacter sp.
CTAAAGGCATTTTTTATCTCTCTTTTACCATCTTTAATAGCATTTTTGAGATATAGAGTAGGGATATTGTTTGCTTCAAGTGCTTGTGAGATATTTTTAAAGCTATTTTCTAGTAAATCAATAAAACCAGATTCTATGCTTTTTGCTTGTTCTACTAAGTTAGACTTTACTTCACCTAGCCTCTGGCTTAGTTCAATAATGCTTTGTGAATTGTTGCTTTGGTATTTTTCTTGAGATATTTTGTCGCTATTATCACTACTAAACCAGTCTTTAACCACTTTTACTGCTTTATCTGCTAATTCTATTACAATGGGGGCATATTTTATTATTTTTGGTGCATGTTTTATTATTTCTGCACCTATCTTAGTAATCACATTTAAAATACCCATATTAACTCCTTTTATCATCTGTGATATTTATAATATATTTGCTAAGCCAAATATCTCTTAATGCCTGTATTTGTTGCATATTTTTATTCACATTTTCACCTTTTAATGCTTCTAACTTTTCTTTTTGTGTTTTATAGAATCTTAGCCTATTAAAAGGCTTATTTATTTTTGTAGTGTTAGATAGCTTTCCATGATATTAGTATTGTATAATTGGCTTTTATTCTTTTTTATTCATTTTTTTGATTTTATGTAATTCGCGTAAAACTTGATAAATTGATGCTTTTTTAACACCTCTTGTCATAGTAAAACTTTGTTCATGAAATATAATAAATATAACTAACACTCCTGCAACAAGAGAAAGTGAAACAGAAAGCATTGTTGTGATATTATTAAAAAATACAAGCAAATAAGTTAATTGTTCGGGTTTATCTGCATGTTGTGTAAAAGTAAGCAATGAAAGTATGCTTTTATAACCATAGCTACCCGGAAATAAAGGCAAGAGTGCAGGAAACACAATGACTTCGGCTGGCACTTTGATATACTTTGCAAGCAACATAGCCACAAAACCCATACATACAGCAGCACAAAAACTTGCACCAGCAAGGCTAAAAATCGGACTTTGTAATAAAAGTGAACGTATAAAGTAACCAAGCCCAGCTATGATGATAATGCCAACAAATATTTTTTTTGGTGGATGGAGTGCATAAGCAAAACCGAAACCAGCCACCATAGCAAACAACATTTTATAGAAAATATGGGGTAATGTATCGGTATTAAAAAAATCTGTATATAAAAAGCTTTGTATCGTTGGATAAAGTTCAAGATTAAACATCAATCACACTCACATGTGCAATACTTAAAGTCAAATATGCTCCCACAGCAATACATGTAAGTAGTATAATCATATTCATACCACGACTTAATGCCATTAATGTATATTCATGTAACACATCTGCAAGTGCATTAATAATTTGTATGCCCGGTATGAGATAAAGAATGCTTAAACCAATAGCAATGCCCGGTGTTTTTGTAATACCAAAATGCACACCTATATATGCAACAAAAGATGATACAAATGAGACAAGCACATAGATTCCGCGTATATCAACCTGTAGTTTTGTAAGTATATGTTTGCTTGCAAAACCAGCAAATGTCCCCATAAATACACATAAGAGTGCTCCAATATCTCCTTCAAAGAGTTTGCAAAATGCTGCATTAGCAAGGCTTGCAAAAAATAATGTTGCAAAAAAACTATTATTTTTTTGTTGCATAATATGACGGAATCTAATACGTGCCTCTTTGAGCGTAATCTTATTATCATGAATTTGCCAGCTTAATGCACTAAGCTCTGCAATGATTCTAAAATTAGTATTCATAGGTGGATTTGAGCTTACTTGCGTGCGTCTTTGCTCATAATTATCTTTTTGAGAAATGCTAAGGTTAATATATTTAAGCCATATAATCATATGTACATCATATCCATAACTTTCCCCAATACGCTCTGTGCAACGAGAAACACGCGATGTATATGCCCCACTTGAGAGTAATGCTGCAGCATATTGGGCTAGAAATATACTTAAATCTTCTATATTTTCATAATTATTTTGTTTCATAATATACTTAAAATCACCTTAACTTAACTGGGATAAAATGTGAATCTTTAACGCCATAGAATCTATCGTTATATAAAATTTGATTCCCCTGCAAACTTTCCATAAAAAAACGTGTATTTTTTTGGTTATTTTGCGATAAAAATATATCAATACAAAGTGCAGTTGCATAATTTACCCAATCATATTGTAAATCAGCACTTAAAATTTCATTAAACATAAGTAAATGCGTATGTATAGGGCTGATAGCGTTAATAATGAAAAGCTTTTTTGTATCTTCTTTTGGCATTAAACCAAGCAAGGAAAGATTATAATTAATCTGTGTAGAAAGAAAAGCTGCAGGCATAGTGCGTGCGTTACCCATTTGTGGGACAATGAGACCGCTTTTTATGATAGAAGTATTTAGTATTACCATAGAATTTCTAATATTTGGGCGAATTTTTGCTATAACTGGAGCAAAATTAGTAGATTTTTTTGTATCAATACTCTCCTGTTTTATTGGATGGTTAGCCCGAGATTGCACAATCGCTCCAATTGTTTTTCCAACCATACCATCATCATTAAGACTTATAATTGCACTCTGTTTTTGCACTGCAAATCCAAGCATCATATCTACTTGTTTTTCATAATCAATACCACCAAAAAATACATTATGATTTGGTGCAAACTTTACTGCCTGTTTTTCATTAATCGTAGGGATAAAAAGAGGAGTGGTAATATTTACATTTTGCAATAAATTTTCCAAACCTTTTGGTGTAAGAATACTAATAATAACATCGTAATTTTCACGCTCAATTTGATTGTAAGTAGCAACTATGTTTTTTACATCTTCATTTTGCGAATCAAATATTTTGAATGAAAAATTATCACCATGTGCGATAAGATAAGCAAGAATCGCATCGGCACTTGTTACAGAATAGCGACCAACATTTTTTTGTGGCACCATAAGTGCAATACGCAATCCTTCACTAGAATCAAGCAAAGATATTAATGTGCTAATGCCAAGTTCTGCAAGGGCATTTTGGTATTTTTCTAAAAGTGCTTTATCTTTTGTGTGGTGGTATAAAGAAACAAAGCTAAAAAATTGTCCATGTTCATAGAGTTTATTTAAACATGACTTAGAACACTTTTTAATGTTAATATCCATAATTTCTTGCTCTGGAACTGGCAATGGAGACATAATATGTTCTTTTGTGTTTGCTATATGCAATAAGAGTATCCCAAAAAATATTACTAATTTTTGCATAATTGTGCTAGATGCCATTATTATCCTTAATCTAAATGAAATAAACTATATTTTAGCATGAATTTGCATAAATTGCATTCTTTAATAAGACAAAATTAATAAATGCATCTTTTTTTAATTTTGGTTTCATAAGCATTTGCATAATATCTGGGACACATACACAAACCACTTTTTTATCATTTGGCGTATAGTATTCAAGTAATTTGCCACTTGCCTCTTGCAATGTTATTTCGAAAAAATCAAAACACATTTGTTCGCCAAAAAATATTGCATAGCTTACACACTCAAGTTGGGCACGGAGATAGGTACTACAAGTGCGTCGCTCTGTAGCAAGAGATTGTGTGCGTATTTGCATACTAATATTTTGGTTATCACCAACTTCTGCACATTTAAAAAGCGATAAAATAAAAACACTTTCTCTATGTAGTAAAAAAACTTTTTGGATAATATCAAATAACATATCATTTGTTCTATTTGCCTCAAGATTTTGGATTGTATTATATCCATCATGTGCAATATCTTTGAGACGCAGAGATTCTACAATAAAGGCAATATTTGGAAAACACTTAAGGCTTTTAGTTTGTTGTATATCCATAAAAGTTTGTTGTGTGGGAATAATACCATAGAATCTTTGGCTATTTTGAACCATTTTAGCAAGGGCACAAAGCCTGCATTGTGCAATTTTTTGAGTAAGTGTATGCAATATGTCTTGTGTTGGATTTATTTGTCTTTGTGGTGTTGTTTGTGTAGGAAATATAGTATGCTGCATCTTTTTTTGTATAGCTACATCTTGCAATGGTGTTATTAAATCTACAAAACAATCGCCAAGGATTTCATGTCGGTATAACATATCAAGTGCTTGCATATACTCATAGAGAGCAGTTTGGTCGGTTTGTTGTTGCATTATGGCATCCAATATATTAAGTAAATATTTTATAGCAAGAGATTCTAATAAGAAACTATGCAGTTTTATTAAATATACTTTATTGTTATATATGATAACCGATATTATATTTAGATTCTCAATACAATAAAATTGTTTGAGTAATTGGCTTATGCTTATAAATGAAAAGCAACTTTATTTTAGAATCTTTATATTTTGGTATTGTTTATAATGAGTTATAAAACCAATAACATGACTTTATTAAATATGATTCTAAATGAAAAAATAAAAATGGCATATTATTTGCTTTACTTAAGAAAATTTTAATACAAGGACGCGTATATGGATAAGATGTTGCAAACCTTCAAAAAACATTTAGGTGGTTTAGATAACTTTGAAGATATTATGGCAAATGCAGTGCCTCAAAGCAAGATGCAAACACATCGCTTTGGTGAAGGCATAAAGGCAGCAAATGAGCTTATTGGTTGCTTGCAGGTTTTAAGTGCTAAAATTAATAAATTGCAAACCATTACTGCAAAAATTGAATTTAGTCTTGAAGAAGATCCCACAAATCCAGCAAATGTCAATATGAGTGAAATTTTGCTCTCACAGGCTAGAGACTTAATTGCAAATACTCGTTTCATTGATAGAGATTTGTTTGATGTGGAATTAAGTGCTTCTATGGGAACACATAGTGTTTCATTTGAGATGGCTAGCCCATTGCCACTTTTAAATGCTAAAGACTTTCAGGCATTGCATCAATATATAGATGCCAAAAAGGAAGAGATTGCTGCTTGCATGGAAGCCATTAGGGCTTTAAGTGAAACAAATGTTGCAAGTAGCACTATATCTATAGACAATTTGCGTGGAAAAACTATCGGTGAAGCCCTAAGGAATAGTAGCTTTTAATTCTCCATAATGGATACCTTTCTAAAAATTTGTTAAGCAATAGTAAAGGCTTATCAAATAACTATGTAAATGCAATTTCTGTTTTATAATAAAAAGATTGCATGCTACATAAAACAAATCAAAATACACAGCTTGCTCCACAAATACTAGATATATGCTATTTACAAACATAGTAAAACTTTTTAGTAAAAATAAAAAACTTTTGATAGAATTTCATTATAAAATATATTTTATATTAAGGTAGCAATATGAAACAAACACAGCAGACAATACATAATGAAAATCTTAATAAACAAAATATAGTATTTGATGATTCATTATTTGAAACTTTCATTCAAGAATGCTTACAAGCCAAAATGCAAGATACAGCAAGCAATAATCCACTCTATCCGCTTATCATACAAACACGTTATGCACTCACACAAAGCATGCCATTACATACACAAAATAAAGCAACCATAGAACGTCTCTTGCGTGATATTGATAAACCTATGAAAATGGCTATCATTGGGCAATTTAGCAGCGGTAAAAGCACATTTCTTAACGCACTTTTAGGAAAAGAAATATTGCCAAGTGGCATTACCCCTGTTACTGCAAAAGTTTGTGAAATCACTTATGGAGAGGAGATTGGGCTTGAAATCCACTATAAAAACAACACAATCATGCATAAACCTATTAATTATTTAGAAGAAGTTGATGAAGTTGAGAATCTAAAAATTGCCTACTATAAACTCCTTGTGCCTTTAGAACTTTTAAAAGAAATAAGTTTTCTTGATACTCCGGGTTTTAACTCTCAAAATGAAAGCGATACAGAAACAACAAATACAATTTTAGAAGAAGTTGATGGTATCATTTGGCTAACACTTATTGATAATGTTGGTAAGAATAGTGAAAAAGAGATATTACAAACGCATGTTAAGCGGTATGCACATAAAAGCTTGTGTGTTTTAAATCAAAAAGATAGATTAAAAAATGAAGAAGAAATTGCTACAAGTATAGCATATGCAAAACGTGCATTTGATGGTTTTTTTGAAGAAGTAATAGCTATCTCTGCGAAACAAGCATTAGATTCTATTACTACAATACAGCAAGATATGGCAAAACATGATACATTTTTTCATGATAGCATACTCTCAAGTTACCATACTACAAACCACACTATACCAACAGATAATATAAAAGCAACACAGCTTTTTCAAGATTCTAATATACATGCAGTTTTAGATTTTATTTACAAAACAATTCGCCCTCAAGCATTACATGCAAAAGAACATAGAATCTTGCGTGAATTACGCACTCTAATTGTGCGTGAGAAATGGAAAATCCATAGAATCAATCTAGCATATAAAGAATTAGATAACCAACTTAATGTTTTTACACAAAAATTACATTTTAATGCATTGCAAAGTGGCTTGGAAAAAAAATTCCAAAAACTTTTTAGCCACTTAGATAGTCAATTTGACTCACTTGCACAAAAAATTTTTAATAGCTTTGAATTAAAGCCTATTAATATTGTGCGTGAAACAAAAAATTTCTTTGGCATGAAATCCCAAATTATACAGACAAAAGAAGTAAATATGCTTCCGCGTGAGAAGCTTATGAGTGCATTATGTAATGATGATAATGAATATATGCGTGAAATGAGAAAGCTTGGTTTTATGCTTAGTGAGTTTGGCACAGAGTTTAGTGCATTTATTGCAACACAAATAACAGCATTTTCTGATACTTTAGAATTTTGGCGTGAAAATGCATTGCAATCATTAAATCTTGCCTATACTGCTGATATGGCGGTAAGTGATGGCATAATAGAAAGGCATTTTAGGGCAGAAGTCTTAGAAAGTGAAATTACAAATGATTATATACAAACACTTACCCAATGTGCTCAAGGTTTGCAAAATGAATTAACAAATTTGCAACAACTACTTCAACTTAATTTTCAGAATGCTATTATGCTTTGCTTGCAAAAATTACATTTTGAAGTAGAAAATGCACTTGCAAAACACCGCACAAATCCAGACACATTGCCACTTTACAATCCAACTTTAGAAAATGTGCGTGATATGATTAATCTTGGATTACATTATCCATTATATCAAGAGAAATTAAGCCTTAATTTTCCATTATATAAAAAGACACTTTGGCATATACAACAGCAGCTTACACAAGTATATGAATCAAAACATAAGATTATTACAGCATGGATAGCACAAATGAAACAAAAATATGAGATATTGCAAAATTGTGAGTATAACTTAAGCAAATAAGATGCATTCTTATCC
Source organism: Helicobacter sp. (assembly GCA_029264655.1). Lineage (GTDB taxonomy): Bacteria > Campylobacterota > Campylobacteria > Campylobacterales > Helicobacteraceae > Helicobacter_A. The sequence goes on from JARHZY010000145.1 coordinate 7,317, forward strand.
TGATGTTATAAATTGCATTTTTAAATTTTAAAAGTTTTAATTTTATAAAAATAACCAAGTAGATATATCTATCATAAGACAAATTTAACTGATTAAGGAACATAAGGAGGTGTAACCCACCTTAGTTTTTAAAGGAAGATAATGTGAAAGAATGTTCTTAACTTAACCCAAAACTATCAAAGGAGAACCTTTGTTGTAAGAACAAGTAATCATGTAATTTGATTACGCTTGAAAGTATAACAAAAGAAACCTTAAAATAAAATTAAAATAATAATAATTACTAATTTTTTACGAAAAATAAATTTTATATTTTTAAACTCTATAAATAAGAACCCAAATGTTAGGCTATACAATCGCAATATAAAGCCATTAATAATATTGATACATAAAATTATCAAATATTTTACTATATTGCATTTTGCAATAACTTTAGTATAGAACAAATATCGCATTAATATATTATATTTTATTATTAGTGTGTAACACAATAAAATGAAAAAGTTTTGCTATAATAACTCCCGCACAATATCCCAATTTATTATACACATTTTAAGATAAATATAAAAATATATGGAAAAATTTATGAGGAAGCATATGCACACATACAATAAAGCTGTAATATTACTGAATATGGGTGGACCAAATAGTTTAGATGAGGTAAGCACTTTTCTTAGGAATATGTTTGCTGATCCTTGTATTCTTAGCCTAAAAAATAACTTTTTTCGTTCTATGCTTGGTAATGTTATTGTAAATACACGTATTGAAAAAAGTAAAAAAATATACGAAAAAATTGGTGGTTATAGCCCATTAACAGATATTACTTTTAAACTTACTCAAAAATTGCAGGCACGTAATCCCCATACATTTTACACCTATGCTATGCGTTATGTCCCACCTTATGCTTTAGCGGTTATGCAAGAAATTATGCAAAAAAATATCAATGATATCATACTTATCAGCATGTATCCGCAATATAGCTCAACTACGACTTATTCATCATTTCAAGATATTGCAGCTGCACTCCAACAACTTCATTTTACACCACATATAACCACAATAGAACGTTATGGCACACATCCACTTTTTATTAAATCGTTAGCACAAAGTATTAAAGTAACATTAGGGAATAGCAATCCGCAAGATTTTGTATTGATTTTATCCGCACATTCAGTGCCAACTAGTCGGATTAAAAAAGGCGATCCCTACCAAAAAGAATGTGAAGAATCTCGCACACTCTTAGAGCAAGAGTTACATACAAATAATATATTTTTTAAAGATATACAATTAAGCTATCAATCAAAAGTTGGTCCTGTGCAATGGATAGGTCCTTATACAGATTCCATCATTAAAGCAGCAGCCCCACATAATATTATTGTCTATCCTTTAAGCTTTACAATCGACAACTCTGAAACAAAATATGAGCTAGCTATACAATATAGCGAACTTGCTAAATCACTTGGTGTGCAAGATTATCGTGTATGTGAATGCCTAAATGATAGTGATATATTTGTGCATTTTATTGAAACTTTAATACACGATAATGAAACCACTTAAATATATTAGCACTCTAGTTAGTATAAACCAACTACAAATGTTTAATTAGATTCCATAATATAAACTTAAAATAATTAGTCCTATTATATAACTATAATATATGGAATTACTTTTTAATATAATGCATATATAGATATTTTTACCAAATGAAACATATTTAAAAATATCATATTTGTATATTAAACTGCAAATTTACATAAATTTTTCATAATTAAATTATAAATTATATAATGTGTTCTCATTATATAGCAATAATACATTTTATAGATTATATTATAAAAATAAACATATAATTATTTTAATAATAAAAATGATTATATAAAATTAAAGTAGATAAATTTATTAATTTTTATTGTATAATAACATTTCTTAAAAAGATAAAGGGAAAATGTGAAATAATAAGAAAATATATGGAGTCATTGTAAGGTATCTAGCTATTTTATATAATTATAAATCTTATTATATTACTTTTATAGTAATAGAATTTATTAATATATTAAAGCTTATAAATGTAATTTTGGTAGATAAATTTTCATGATTATTATGGAAAACTTTATGATATATGCATTTGGTGATTCTGTATAGTTACTTAATTTTCATAATTATTTAGTTTCTTTATTGCACTATTTTAGTATATCTTTATACACGCTATATAAGGATTTATTTATAGTTACAATATATAGGAATATATAGAACAAATTTTAGAAAAATAAGGAGCTTAGACTATGTCAAGAAAGATGTCATTAAGTATTATTATAGTATTAATTATTTGTTTTACTATTTTTGGTGTAATTGAGTATATGAAGCAACGCACCATGTTTATTAATAATAGTATTGCAGAAAATAATAGTCGTGTTAAAATTATAACAACTTATGTTGATATTCTCATGCAAGATCAATTTGATTTTGTAGAGAAAGTAGCAAATGATTTAGCAAATAATCATGAACAGCTTTTCACAAGAAACAATCTCCCTGTATATTTGCATAGTGTTGCCATAGTGTCTAGTGTATTGCAAGTTTATGTATCATGGACAAATAATGGTTTTACTTATACTGCTAAAAAAACTGAAAATTATAAGGTAAGGGCAATGGATACAGATTATGATGCAAGAAAGCGTCCATGGTTCCAACAAGTATTGCAATCAAGAAAAATGGGGAATACTGAGCCCTATAAGGATATTGCAACAGGGAATAGTGTTATTACTATATTTGCACCTATTAATGTAAATGGAGAGATAGTGGGTGCTGTTGGTGTTGATGTGGATTTAGCAGAATTTTCACAAGATATACGTGCCATAAAAACAGATAACAGGGATATATCAATCTTTAGAGATGTTTTCTATGTCCATCCAAATACAAATTTTGTGATGGCAAAAGACAATGTTGATGCACAACACTCAATATCAATAGGCAAGGCTGCTGCTACAAGCGGAAAACCTTTTGACTTTTATCGCAAAGGTGAAAGTGATAAGAAACATGGAATCTGTCGCCAATCAGCTTTAAATTGGTCTGTGTGTATTGTGAGTAGCGAAAATGAATATAAACCATATTTATTTGATTTACTCTTATCTAATGTAATATGGTTTATAGGCATTATTGCTATTGCCACAATGGTAATTATTTTTGTTGTGCGTCGTAATTTAAGACCACTAGCTATTATAGAATCTGATTTAGGTGCATTTTTTAAATATCTTAGTTTTCAAACTAACACACCACCACAAACAACACTAATAAAAAATAAAGATGAATTTGGTAAAATGTCGCTTCGAATGAATAAAGAAATTGCAGAAATTGTTAAACTGCGTCATGATGAACAAATGCTTTTGCAAAATATTCATGAGCTTATTGCTGAAGCTAAAGAAGGGAAATTTGGCTCACAAATATATATTACAAGCCACAATCCAAATTTACAGGGAGTTGTAGATGCTTTAAATACCATGTGTAATATTTTAAGACAAAATATTTGTGCTGATATTGCACGTATCCATCTATTGCTTGAAGCAGTAGCTAAAGAAGACTACTCACAGCAAATCATAGAGCCAATTGGTATTGAAAAAGGTATCAATACAGCAGTTGCACAATTTGCACATATATTGCGGATGAATGCAGGATTAATCGAAAATCTTGAAAATTATAGTAAAAGCCTTGATGATAATACACGCAATCTTCATAAAAGTAGCATGCAACAAGCACAAAGCGTAGAGGATACAGCTGGATCTATTGCACATATTACAGAATCTATTGGCAATATCAATGAACAAAGTAAATCTATTATTAAACAAAGTGAAGATATTAAAAATGTAATAGGAATAATAAGGGATATAGCAGACCAGACAAATCTTTTAGCATTAAATGCAGCAATAGAAGCAGCAAGAGCTGGAGAGCATGGTAGAGGTTTTGCAGTGGTTGCAGATGAAGTGAGAAAGCTAGCAGAAAGAACGCAAAAATCTTTAGGTGAAATTGAAACAAACACAATTACACTTGCACAAGGTATTATGGAAATTTCAACACTTATAGCTGAACAAAACGATAAAATCCTACATATTAACAACAATATCACAGCAATATCTGAAGCGACACAGGAAAATGCAGATATTGCTGACAATACGCATGAAGTAGGTAAAAAAATTTATGAGATAGTTGAACATGTAAGTTCAAGACTAACAAGTAAGAAATTTTAAACCTTAGTGTATGATGATATAGAGCCAAATGTGATAACTATATGCTGCAACTAAATATCCATAAGGCAAATAAATGCTCTATAGCATATAATGCTATGAGATTAATAGCTAATATATCCATGCTAATTTTTACAATGTTACAAAATACATAAATAATCCATTAAAAATTATTTTTTGTAATATTTAATACATAAAAGCATAAAGTGTTTGACTTTTTTTGTAAAATATACTTTTATTTCAAGTGATATAAGGAGATATGATGGATTCAAATCAGTTAATAGCAATTACTGCTACATGGCAAAATCTCTTACCTGAAGGTGTGCTTATTGGTGTGTAAGAGAGATTAAAAAAGCTACCAGAAGATAAAGTAAGTATGCTAACAACAATCCAGTTTAAAAATCCAACAACGGGGTTAATATGCGGGCTTTTAGGTGGTGGAATTGCTGTTGATAGATTCTATAAAGGCGATATAGGATTAGGTATAGCAAAAATAGCGAGTGTTTGTATCCTTGTGGGATTTGTATGGGTTGTTGCTGATTTATTTCTTGTGCCAAAAGGCATTAGAAAGGATAATTTGGATAAGCTTAATATGATGCTTATGTAACTTGGCGTATAGGTTTTTGGTGTTAGTTGAAAAAGTTTATAAGAAAGGATATAGTATGAAATTATCTAAAATTGCTAGTTTATGTATGGTTGGAATGTTTATTATTGGTTGTGGTAATAATGTGCCAAGTTGTAACGACAGAGTAGTAAAACAAGTGTTGGGGGATGCAATTAAAAAGCATTTTAAATTTAAAGATGTAAGCTTTAGTGGCTTTACAACAAATGAGACAAACGAGGCAAAAAAACAAGTTACATGCCAAGTTATGGCGAAGGCAACACGCAAAACAGGTGAAATTAAGGAAAAAACAATACATTATACCGCAAGATACACAGATGATGGGCATATATATGTTGAAATAATCAATTAAATAAAGTTCAATAACCTAAAATACCAATATATAATTTAGAATGGTGTTTTATGGTAGTATCCCAAAGAAAATAATTATTTATATCTTTACTTAATATATAAATAATATTTATGCCTGCTTGTCGTTGCAAGATTCTATAATAATGTTCTGTAAAGAAAAAGATAATTTATTTGATTAGGATTATATCAAGCTTTTTAAGTAAAAGCTATTGTATTAACATTCTATATGTTTGTAATTTTTACTATTTTGATATATTTGGTGCTATTCATTATTTTATGTAATATAAATTTATATAATAGTGTTAAATTATCTATATTCTATATCATTTAAAATTGATATTTTTTCCATATATTGCAACCTTTTTTATGTATATTATATCAAATTCATTTTATAATTTTATTGAAGTATTATTTTATATTAAAAATAAGGAGTTAATTTGCAACAAATATTAGTAGATAAACAATATAATGATAAAGCCTGTGTAAATGATTATGAAATACCAAATATACTATTAATGGAAAATGCAGCAAACAATCTTGCAAGATTTATTGCAAAAAAATGTAAAGAAAAATTACAATGCAATAGTGATATATATGTATTAAACACTGCAGATAAAATAGATTCTAAAAAACACATAAATGATTTAGCATATAACTACCATAAAGCTATTGAAACTATAAATCTACTAAGCACTAAACCATTAAGTCAAAAAGTTTTGTTTCTATGTGGTAGTGGAGATAATGGGGCAGATGGATTAGCTGCGGCTAGATTATTAAATACATATAA
>JARHZY010000022.1 GCA_029264655.1 Helicobacter sp.
CTTGTGTGCGAGATGGAGTATTTTGTTGTGTAATATTTTTTGTTGTTGCTTTAGAATCTTTTGATGGTGTATTGCCTTGCAAATTACCTCCAAATCCAACAACCTCAATCCGCACATTTGCAACACCTTTACCAACCATTGCAATATCATGTGCAGCAATATTAGAAAGATCTATGATACGCCCTGTTACAAATGGTCCTCTATCATTAATTCTTACAATAGTTGTTTTACCATTATCTTTATTATATACTTTTACAATCGTATTCATAGGCAATGTTTTATGGGCTGCAGTATGTGCATACATATTATATGTTTCACCATTAGAAGTAGCTTTTGCGTGAAAATCTGGTCCATACCAACTTGCAACACCATCAAATGTATCACCAACTTTTACTGGATGTGGGCGGTATGTTTTTCCACGCACCGTATATGGACGCATAGTAGCACGTTGGATTGCTTCGCTATCACGCATACCGCCTAAAAGTGATTGTGTTGGTGTAAAACTCCCATTTCCTTGCACTGGCGATTCATAGGGCATCTGCTTTGTTGCAGTGTTATTTTGCGTTGTTTGTGTATTTTGTCGCATATTTTGTGGTGTTTGTCTAATATTATCTCTATCGTTTGCTACAAGCGTGCTACTGAAACTTGATTGTGTTGGTTTGGTATAATCTGTGCGGTATTTAATATGGGTATTACTATACGCATCCATAGATTCATAACTTTGTAATGCACCACTGCCTCCATTATACTTGCTTTCAGGTGCACAAGCTATTAATAAAAAAAAGTTAATAATTGCTGTTGCAAAGATAATATATTTATGTATAAATTGCAATTTAACTCCTAGCAGTTTTCTTTCTTGTATGTCGTGGTGTATGTGCGATTGTTGTTTCTGCTTTTTTTATGTTAGGTTGGGTATGGGGCAACATTGGTAATTTTAAAGTTTGATTAACAACAAGCATATTTGATTTTAAGCCATTCATTTGTTTAATTTTATCAATACTAATATTATGTTTTTTTGCGATCTTAGAAAGATTATCACCTTTACGCACTCTATATGTTACAAAATGAGGGCGAGTATCAAGGACATTTTTAAAATGTTGCTTAAAATATGTTAGCCGTTCATAAGGCAAATATACCTGATATTCTTTTTGCCCAAAAGGCACAAAATCATATTTAAAATGGCGGTTATAGCTACGAAATTGCTCAAGACTCATATTTGCTCCCTTAGCAATATTGGCAAGTGAATTTCCTGCTTTTACATGCACGATAACAAGAGAATCTCCTGCACCACGATTAAGCATATATTCTTTATCAGCTTGTTTTAACTCATGTGCATTAGAAAATGCAAGCGACATAGACATAATTTTACGCAAATAATTACGGGTCTCAAGCGGAAGATATTGTTCTTCTTCATCAAGCAAAACCGCTATATTATCACTTTCTGCTTCCTTTATAGCACGATTTAAACGCCCTAAACCACAATTATATGCCATTGCAGCAAGATACCATTTACCTGTTGCATTATAGAGATACTGCAAATATTTAATTGCAGCTTGTGTGCTTTTAATCGGGTCTTGACGTTCATCTATATAATCATCTATCTTTAATCCTAATTCCTTAGCAGTAGCTGGCATAAGCTGCCATATCCCCGCAGCTTTTTTAGCACTAAGGGCTTGGGATTTAAATTCAGATTCTGCCATTGCAAGAAATAAAAATTCCTGTGGCACATCTGCATCTGCAAGCATCTTGCGTAAAATAGGGATAAATTCATAACCATTATCAAATTGGCGAGTTAAATACTTCCATTTTGTTGTATCAACATCAATAAGTTGTCCTTCAGCCTGCAATGTTGCAATGTATTCAACCGGTATGTTAAAGGCATTGATAGTTCTTGTATCAAAACGATTAAAATACTGATTTGTAGTTGGCATATACATACTATATTCCAAAAAGTCTATATTTACAGAATCTGCAAACGCTTGCATTGCCAACAAGGGAAAACTACAAGCAACAATAAATTTTTTAACCACATATATTCCTTTTAAACATAGTTTCAAATTACAAAAAAATATTAAAATTAATGCAAAAATAATTCCCTAAATTTTCCATTTGCAAAAAAATAAACCGAAATTCTACAATATATAGACTAATAATTACCAATATTTATTTTGAAAATGCTATCATTAGTATAGAATTTTTACTTATTTATGAAATAAATTACTCATTTTAAAGATTTTCGGAAGAAAGGAATATAGAAAAAATATGCACACAGCAGATACAGCTAAAAAATATAGACTGAATGTTGCTGCTATTATCCTATCATCACAATATCCATATGTTTGTGAATTTTTTATTGCTGAACGCAGTGATTTAAAAAATATATGGCAGTTTCCACAAGGCGGCATTGATGCAGGAGAGAGTCCAAAAGATGCCCTATTTCGTGAGCTTAAGGAAGAAATTGGCACAAATGATATTGAAGTGCTTGCAGAATATCCTACATGGGTTACTTATGATTTTCCATCAATTGTTATGGATAAAATGCGTCCTTATGCAGGACAACAACAAAAATATTTTCTTGTGAAACTTAAATCTTCTTCAAGCATTAATATAAAAACTGCAGAACCAGAATTTTCGCGTTATGAATTTGTAGATTTAACGACTCTTTTGCAAAAGGTTACAAAATTTAAAAAGCATATATATGTGCAAGTCCTTGACTATTTTAGAAAAGAAGGGTATATTTAATGCTGATAGTTCAAAAATATGGTGGCACAAGTATGGGTGGCACAGAGCGGATTCAAAATGTTGCAAGACGTATAAGCCAAGTAGCACAAGGTAACCAACTTGTTATTGTAGTTTCTGCTATGAGTGGTGTTACTGATGAGATTTTAGGATATGGTAAATTTTTTACCCCCATGCCAAATGAACGCGATTTAGACATGGCGTTGAGCAGTGGCGAACAAATTAGTGCTGCATTGCTTAGCATTGCATTAAACGCTATGGGTTTAAAAGCTATTGCTTTTAATGGTAGGCAAGCTGGAATCTTAACAGATTCTAACCACACAAAAGCACGTATCCAAACAATCAATACAGAAAATATTATGCGGCATTTGCAAGATGGTTATATAGTTGTAGTTACAGGATTTCAAGGCTTAAGCGATAAGGGAGAGATTACAACACTTGGACGCGGTGGTAGTGATTTATCAGCAGTTGCACTTGCAGGTGCTTTGCATGCTGATTTATGTGAAATTTATAGCGATGTAGATGGGATATATACAACAGACCCACGCATAGAAGAAAAAGCAAGAAAAATTGAACGCATTAGCTATGATGAAATGCTAGAGCTTGCAAGTATGGGTGCAAAAGTGCTTCTTAACCGCTCTGTTGAACTTGCAAAAAAATGGAATGTCCCATTATATGCTAAAAGCAGTTTTAGCGATGATAGAGGCACACTTATTACAACGGAGGATAATATTATGGAAAAACCTATTGTTAGTGGCATAGCCCTTGATAAAAATCAAGCTCGAGTAAGTCTTATGGGTATTAAAGATAAACCCGGTATTGCTGCAGAACTTTTTGGCAAACTATCTAATGCAAATATTAATGTAGATATGATTGTGCAAACAATTGGACGCGATGCAAAAACTAATCTTGATTTCACAGTGCCAAAAAATGAACTTGATAAAGCAAAACTCACACTTGAAGCTTTTCAGGTAAATGCTGATTCAATAGATTATGATGATGAAGTTGCAATTGTTTCTATTGTTGGCGTTGGTATGAAAAGTCATAGCGGTGTTGCAGCAAAAGCATTTGAAGCGATGGCACATGATAATATCAATATCCGCATGATTAGCACTAGCGAAATTAAAATATCTATGCTTATTGATTTGAAATATGCAGAATTAAGCGTGCGGACTTTACATACTGCATATCAACTTGATAAATAGTTTTTATAAGGAATAATGTTTGGCAATAAATATTAACGAATGGATGATGCATGCATTAAGAAAAGATTCTGAAAGTATTAACCGCATGCCATTACAATGGCTTGAGATTATGCGTAATCGTTGGACTCCACTTGTAGCAAGGGCTATTGCTTTTTTAATTAATGGTGGCACTTTTTTACTTTGCACAGATTCCAAACGCACTTGGTTGCAACATTATATTTTAAATAAGCTAAACAATCCTGATACAAACCGCCCATTTGTCCCTATTTATGGGCTTGATTCTTCTTTAATCGCATTGCTTACAGCAAAACAAAATGATGCTGTAAAAGATGTGCTTGATATGTCTTACCAAAGATATGCATTGTGGTATATTGGACAAAGTCAAAACCCATTAGCACAATTTAGCCTAGAAATACAAGAATCTTTTTTATGGGTGCTTGATGAGTCTTTAGAGCATTCCTTTACATTACAATCAGATGATAGTAATCTTGATTTTAAGCTATTGCAAGCATATAGAATCTTTGAGCAATCTCTTTTTGCTGGCATTTGCGGTGAGTTTATGCTTGAAAAAATATAATATATTGGGATAAATAACATATCTTTTGATTTTAGTATTAAAAGGAGTATATCTTGCAAACGACACATAGCACACAACAAGTAACACGAGATATATATACTTTACCACAATCTCACAAGATACAAGATTCTACAACAACACAACCAAGTTTCCATGCACCATCAAAGATTAATCCCAAATTTATCACCACATTTAAAAAATCATGTATTATTATTAGCAATGATTTCCAAAACGAAATTAATTATTTAAACAACACATATAAAAAAGAAGATATAAGAATCTTTGAGTTAGAAGAATTAAAGATTGATCATGTCCATACTATTATCCAAGAAGCTCATATTGCCACACAACATGATAGAATCATTGCTATTTTTGCATTTAGTTATAATCATTTTGCACAAAATGCACTTTTAAAAATTTTAGAAGAACCTCCCGCACATATTATTTTTATGCTCTATATTAGTGCAAGAAATAAACTCATACCCACTATTTTTTCGCGACTTGTTGTTTTCAATAAAAGTAAAAAAAAGCATGTAGAAGCATTTAAGCTTGATATAACACAACTCACTATCCCAATAGTATATGAGTATATTTGCCAACTTGAAAAAGAAAATATAAGCCATGAGCAAGGCAGAATAATACTTACCCAAATCCTTGAAGCTGTAATAGCGCATAATATGTTGCTTGATAGAACTACTTTAGAATATTTTGACCTTGCCCTACAAGCATTATATAGCAAACAAAGCGTGCATTTTGCACTTTTACCCATTCTCTTATCTTTAGTAACGAGGTAGTTATGACACTTGAACGCGTATCAAATATCAATGAAGCAATGCGAGCAATAGAACCAGATAGCATAGGCTATAAAATCATGAAAGAAAAGGCACAAATCCTAGCTTTCAAAATCTCAAATCTTAAACTCCAAGCTATGCAGATTCTAAAGCAAGATGCCCTAAGCAATGGAGCAGAACTTGTAACACCAAAAGATGCAATATTATGTAAAAAGCAATATTATGATTGTCTCTTATTTGGCACACCAAAAACACTCCAAAAACTACTGACAAAACTGAAAATGCAACCTTTTGGTTTAAAAAAAATAGCACAAGAACTCAATATTTTTCTACAAAAACAAAAAGACTTTGGTAGGAAAATTATGGGTATTATTAATGTAGATTCTAATAGTTTTTATCAAGAATTTAATAGCACAGATGCAATTAAACAACTCTATCAATATTTAGAGCTTGGTATTGATATTATTGACATAGGTGCAGCTAGCACAAGACCGGGTGCACCATATATTGAATCTACAATTGAATTACAACGTTTAGCACCATTATTTGAAGAAATAAAAAATCTCAAAACACAAACACAATTAAGCATTGATACCTATAATGAAGCAGTGGCAATGCATGCACTTGCATGTGGATTTAATATTATTAATGATATAAGCGGCAAACCAGAATCTATGATAAAAGCACTGCAATCATATCCAAATGCAAGCTATATTCTCACACATATACAAGGCACTCCATTGGATATGCAACAACATTGTAATTATAAGAATCTTATTCTTGATATTGATACATTTTTCACGCAAAAGATTGCATATCTCATGGAACATTCATGTAAAAATATTATTCTTGATGTGGGCATTGGTTTTGCAAAAGATATGCAACAAAATATTACACTTATAACACAATTACAACATTTTAAACATTTTGGCTTACCTCTTTTGATTGGGGCAAGCCATAAAAGCTTTTTAACAAAGATATTAGAATCTAAACCCAATGGGCAAAAAATACTTGCATACAATAAACACCATAAGGCTGGATTGCCTGCTACATTAATCGCACATTTTATGGCATGGCAACATGGAGCAAATATTGTGCGTGTGCATGATGTGAAAGAACATATTGAAATGTTGCATATTATGGAATCTCTACATGCAAATGATATAGATCTATTATAATATATATTACTTTATAATAAAATTGTTTTTTATTCTATATTGTTGTTGTTTATTATAGTTTTTGTTGCTACAATCACAAAAACTTTTTAATAGTTTGCTAATGTAAGGAATGTTTATGAACTATGCAAAATACAAGCGAGGCTATTTTATGCCTCCAAAGCCGTGTTTAGAATGGAGTAAGAAGGAATATATACAATCTGTGCCATTATGGTGTAGTGTAGATTTAAGAGATGGGAATCAAGCCCTTATAACTCCAATGAGCCTAGAAGAAAAAATAACATTCTTTAAACTGCTATTAAAAATTGGTTTTAAAGAAATAGAAGTAGGATTCCCTGCTGCTAGTGAAACAGAATATAGATTCTTACGAGCACTTATTGAACAAGCACTCATACCTAATGATGTAAGCATACAAGTGCTTACACAAGCAAGAGAGCACATCATTAAAAAAACTTTTGCTTCTTTAGATGGTTGCCATAACGCTATTGTGCATTTTTACAATTCTACTTCTTATGCACAAAGAGAACAAGTGTTTAAAAAGTCAAAAGATGAAGTAAAAAAGATAGCTATTGATGGGGCGTTGTGTGTCAAAGAATGTGCGGCAAATACAAAGGGGAATTTTAGATTTGAATACTCTCCTGAAAGTTTTAGCGGGACAGAAATTGATTATGCCCTTGAGGTATGTAATGAGGTTATTGATATTTTTAAACCAACACCAACAAATAAATTAATTATCAACCTACCTGCAACGGTTGAGATGAGTTTGCCACATATATATGCAAGTCAAGTTGAATATATGTCTAAGAATCTACAAAGAAGAGATTCTATAATCTTATCATTACATCCACATAATGATAGGGGTTGTGCTATAGCCGCAGCAGAGCTTGGGCTTCTTGCTGGAGCAGATAGGATTGAGGG
>JARHZY010000143.1 GCA_029264655.1 Helicobacter sp.
TTTCTTTAAAAGTTTTACTGTATCTATCCCCATCAAACTCAATACTTCTGTATTCTATAATCTCTGCTTTAGCATTAGTGATAAAAGAGATATATTTATCTCTTTGTTTATCATGTTTAATACCTGCACATAAAGGCTTCAGTGCTTCATCATACCAAATCACTTCTAGATTTTCTTCTTTGATGATTCTTAATGCTACTTCTGTTGTTAGATATTCTTTGATGTCTTTTCCATCGTATTTTTTTTGTTTATAATTCATCTGTAACATTTTATCAATGGCTTCTTTTTCATTATCAAAAGAATAGCTAAGTTCAACACCTCCCCTTTCTCCAATATAAAGAGCTTCGTATTTATCATTAGCATGGTCAAACCACATAGTAAGATGATATTCTCCTGCATGCTTATAAGAAGGATACCAATCTGTATCAATCAACTTTTCTTCTTTTATAATTAGTTCTGCTTGTTCTCTTGTCATTGTTACTCCTTTATTATGTAGATTGCATAGTTAAGTATATTAATATTATATTATCAAATTAAGGATTAATTTTTAGTAATGATACCATAAATATAGCATTATCATCAAATAAATAGTGTTTAATCATTGTTAATAAGCCGCTTTTTTATACACCATTGCATCACCTATGGCATTTCCATTGAAAAATAAATCTAAGAGTTTGCTAAAGCTATTTCTTTGTCTTCTTGGTATTATATGATGAGTTTTTATATCGACAGAATACCCACCTTTTACTAGCTTGTCTTGAAGCGATATAAGCATACTTAAAATGTTTGAAAGTAAAATTTGCCTTTTAGAAAAATAATGAATAATTTCTTTTCTAGTGTTTTTATATGAGATAAATTATTAAGGTTTAATATCGCTTTAATATTTGTTTGGTTATTCTGCATTGCTTTTCTTGTTATAATTGAAAACCATTTGGTTTTATAAGATATTTTACAATAAGGATTTTTGCTACTCACTTTTTCATTAAAAAACTTTGTTATGCAGAGAATATATCAAAGTATATTGCATATGAAAATCATATCATGCGATTTTTATATTTTTATAGATTCTATTTCATACCAAATGATACAACTTTTTTTAACCCATCACTAACACTCATGCTTGATTTTTTAATTTTATCTTTATGGATACGCAATAAAAGCCCTGAAGTTGGTGGAGTAAGTGGGCAAAATACCCAAAAATACTCTTCCTCTTCCTTTGTAATAAACCCCAGAATCTCACCTTCACCAATAGTAACATATGCAACTCCCAAATATTTATCTTTTGAGTTTCCTCCTATCATACTCACTAAATCCTTAATGGTATAATATATACTCCCTATAATTGGAATCTTAGACACCACCCATTCACTTAATTTAATGAAAATCGCATTTTGTCGTTTTTCAAATTTATAGCCAATATAAAAAATAATAGCAAGCATAAAAAAGATTAAGCCAATACTTACAACAATGCTTGGAATTGTGGTATCAAAATCTTCATTGGCAATCTTTGTAACAAAAAAATGCACTATATCTAATATGAGATTCCATATACTCTCTAAGATTCCAAATAGAAAGAAAAGTAGCCATACTATCACTGCAAAGGGCAATATCACCATAATCCCTTTACCAAAAATACGAAACACTACTGACATATCTATCCTTTCATTTTATATTATATTTATTTTCATTAGTTTTTTAGTTGGCATTTATTCCAAAGTATCGTATGAAGTTTTGGGGATAAATACTGCTCGCAAACTCATAGCATTAAAATCGACACCAACAACTTGAATTTGTATAATCATTGGCGTATTTATCATAGAATCTTTATCATCAATTATTACATTGCAATACCCAACTCTATGTAAAGGATAACCATATACCATTCCCTTGTGCCTATGAGTAACTAATGCTTCATCATCAAAAGGCAATATACGCTGCGCATAACGCAACATTTTTAATCGTTTATAATAAGATTCTATAGAATCAAATTGCTTTTCTCTTTTATTAATGTGTGGTAATACTTTTTTTGCCTCACGCATAATAAATTGCATGGCTTTAAAATTGTGCTGTAAATGTGCGGTAATAAGACGATGCACAATCAAATCACTATAACGGCGAATTGGTGAAGTAAAATGTGTATAAAGTGGAAAACCAAGCCCAAAATGCCCAATACTATGTGCCATATAATTAGCTTTAGCAAAATGCCGCACAATACAAAAATCAACAATATGTCTTTGTTGCTTTTTTGTTGCTTCTTTTTGTATAGCATGTAAGAACATAAGCATTTTTGTGCTTTCATCTATACGCACTGCTTGCTTAGTGGGATAATGCCTTTTAAGAGTAAAGGGTGTAGTATGAAAATCCATTTTAGCAAGCAAATGTATAAGATGTTTAAAATCACGCTTATTTGGATACGCATGGTTACGATAGATTCCATGTTGTATAGTATTGTGAAGATAATTCGCACTTGCTTGATTGGCAAGCAACATTGCCTCTTCTATAAGCATATGGGCTTTATCTTTAGTTTGTGTGCTTACATGCCGTATATCATCATCACGATCAAGTGCAATATGGAAATCTTGCAACATTAATTCAACACCTTGTTGCATACGTTTTTTATGTAATATGCACGCAAGTTTTGAAAAGGCAAAAAGCCAAGCATATATTGCTTTATGTTGTTTTGCCAGTATTGTGTGGTTTGGGTTTTCTAAAAAATGTGCAACTTGTTCATAATGTAATGAAGCTTGTGAGCAAATAATAGCTTGAAAAATTTGTGCTTGTAATATATTTGCAGTGCGTCTGTGCAATCTCAATGCCCATACAAGTGCCAATCTCTTTTTATGTGGTTTTAGTGAGCATGCATCTGCACTAAGAGTTGGCGGTAACATTGGAAATACTTGATTAGGAAAATAAAGACTCATTGCATTATATTGTGCTTCTTTATCTAAAGTGCTTCCCAAAGGCACATAATTACTCACATCAGCAATTGCAACATAAAGCACACTTTCCTTAGAATCATAATAAATTGCATCATCATGATCTTTTGCACCAACTGGATCAATGGTGCAAAAAGGCATATGTGTAATATCATAACGCAATGTCGTATCAAAAGGTTTTTTTGATCGTAAAGATGGCAACATAACACCCTTTACACCATTAAAACTTCGTGCAAGATTCTTTGCTTCATCAAGTGCTTTGTCGCTAAATGCTATTGGTTCATAATGGCATACATATAAAGCAATTGCTTTATCATGCTTTCCTTGCAAAAGATTTCCTAACACAGCAGTAATCTCATTATATTCATTGACTACAAGGAGTGTCATTTTTGGCAATGCTTTTAATGCCTTTTGTGTTGCTTTGACTGGAATGATTGTATTATTATCGAGTGTGCGGACTACAGCAATTTGCTTACATTCTGTAACTACGCAAATATGTTTTATTTGTGCATTTTTTGTATGAGATTGCATAGTTTTATTGTCTATGGAGTTGCCTACTTGTTTATTTTTCATATAATATGTTTTTGCATAAGTAAGATTGTTTTGTATAACAACATGTAAGCTATGTTGATAATGTAATTGTAAAGGCAAGATTTTTTGATATTGTTGTATTGAAATTTTTTGGGGTTTAGTATGGTTTTTTGGAATCTTTACAAGCAATATATCATTTACGCAAAGTGGTTCTTTTGCAAATAATGCAACACTACAATAAAGTGGCTTTGTCTTATATGCTAAATTTTTATTATCCTGTTTCTTTGGCGGTATAAAAAAAGATTCTATAAGCATAAGTTTATAATATATGTTTTTCTTTATTTTGATAGATTCTTCTATCTGTGCAATAGTCATAAATTTTACTCTATTTGCTAAAGCATAAGTTTGTTTGGTGTGCTTATAAAGTAATGCTTTATTGCAAGCTTGCAGTAATTGTTTTATAGGCGGTTGTTTTACCTTAGTAAAGGTTTTACTTAAAGCATGTAAATAAGCAAGTATGCTTGCATATTCTTTATATGTTTGATTGTCTATTGACAATTAATACACTCCATGCTTCTATCCATAATGCCATCATTTGCTTCTTTGCTTTGTGAGCGTAAATAATAAGTAGATTTTAAACCTAAACTCCATGCTAACATATAAATATCATGCAATTCTTTACCGCTAATAGAATGCCGCACAAATATATTCAAACTTTGCCCTTGATCAATCCATTTTTGACGAATAGCTGCTGCACGCACAATATCATGTTGGTTTATTGAGTATGCTGAAGGATAAAAATGTATGGTCTCAAGGGTAAGATTTGGCACAACAGACTTAATCATACCGCTTAAGTTTTCTTCAAGCCATATTTGTTGGTAAATTGGCTCAATTGTTTGGGTTGTCCCAACAAGTATGCTAATAGAGCTTGTTGGTGCAATTGCCATAAGATAGCCATTGCGTATGCCTTGATCTTGCACTATTGCACGCAATGCTTCCCAGTCATAATGGAATTTTCTTTCTAAAATTTCTTTTGCCTTTTTATTGGCTTTATCTATTGGAAAAATACCCTTACTCCAATTTGATCCTTGATATGTTGGATATGTGCCTCTTTCTTTTGCAAGTGCTGCACTTGCTTTAATAGCGTTATAACTAATTGCTTCCATAATAGTATCTATAGTTGTAAAATGTTCTTTACTGCCCCATGATATAAACTTTGTAGCAAGCAATTCTGCTTCTCCCATAACACCTAGTCCTATTGCTCTATTTGCCATATTTGTTACTTTTACCTTTCGGCTAGGATAAAAGTTTAAATCAATCACATTATCAAGCATGCGTATAGCAACAGGCACAATGCGTTCAATATCTTCATGAGTATGGATACGACTTAGATTAATACTTGCAAGATTACATACAGCTGTTTGCCCGCCTTTTTGCACTCTTTGCGTGCTAAATATTTGCTTACCATACAACGAATCTATACTTGTTAGCTTATTTGCCTTTTTTGTAACACCGCTATCGATGCAAACCTCATCAAACTCTTCAAAATATTTTTTTTCACCATCAAAAAATTCAACTTCAACTTCATAATGGCTTGGTTCTGTATTCTGAAAAATTTCAGTGCAAAGATTACTACTGCGAATAATACCATTATGTGCATTTGGATTTGCTCTATTTGCATTATCTTTATAGCAAAGAAAGGGTAAGCCCGATTCAAAACAACTATTTAAAATCTTCTTCCATAAATCTTTTGCTGATACGCTTGTAACTACCATATCGGGTATATTTTCTAGCTCTTCATATCGTTGTTTAAAAGCATCTCCATAAAGATTTGTAAGCTCACGGCATCTATAGGGATCAAACAAACTCCATTGCTTATCTGCTAACACGCGTTCCATAAAAAGATCACAAATCCAAAGTGCAGGAAATAAATCATGTGTTCTGCGTCTCTCTTCACCACTATTTTTACGCAAGTCAATAAAATCCCCGACATCATTATGCCATATCTCAATATAAGTAGCAATAGCACCTTTGCG
>JARHZY010000079.1 GCA_029264655.1 Helicobacter sp.
TCGCATATCTCCTTAATTGCATACAATATCACTATATGCTTGAGATTCTCTTTCCTGCCATAAAACTAAGTTTTTAATACACTCTTTTTGGATAGCTTTGATAAAGGATTCTATATAATCAAAGGCGATTTTGTAGCTTTGCGTTGCATTTGAGCTATAAATCGCGGATTCTGCACTTTGAGATACTTCGCCTAAAGGCTCAGCATGACAAGAAGTAGGCAAAACAGGCAACAAAACGCACATTTCTTTAGCAATTTTTCTATTAAACTTATTGCCATAGTCAAATTTCCCAAAACTTGCTTTTCTAAATACGCTTACAAAATACAGCAAAGAATAGCGATTCCATTTATTTTCATACACCAAAGGATAAAGCCCTTGAATATGCGAGTAACCTACAAAATCTCTGGGTTGATAGAAAATACCCTCTGAAGTCGTCGTATCACTATAAGTTATCATATTGCCCTTTTCTGTCGGTTCTAATCCTACATAAGCACTCACTCCATTATTAAGGCTAGAATTTGTTATCACAGGCACATCACCTTTTGTTTCAAAAAGTGTAGTATTTGTCATTTTGTATGCCTTGGTTGGCTTTATCTCAAACAAATCGCCGATTTTAAAGCTTTTCCACTTAAGCGGCACTTCGTGCGGCGTGCCGCTTACTCTCTCTCTCTCTCGTTTGGTGTGCTTAGATTCTCAAAAACACATAATGCTTCTTTTTCTTTAGGAGTTAAAATATAGTCTTTTAAACCTGTAACTTTAAGGTAGGCTTCAAGTTCTTGCATTCTTTCTATCTCAAGTTCTTGCATTCTTTCTATCTCAAGTTCTTTTATTCTTTCCATCTCAAGTTCTTTAATATAAGATTCCATATAATCAAAGGCGATTTTGTAGCTTTGCGTTGCATTTGAGCTATAAATCGCGGATTCTGCACTTTGAGATACTTCGCCTAAAGGTTCAGTATGACAAGAAGTAGGCAAAACGGGTAAAGAAATATAATGTTTCTCAAGGCTACCTATTCTATATTGTTTGCCATATCCATATTTTGGTTTATCCTTTCCAATAATCGTGCTTATAAATCTTAAATGGTATTTATTCATCTGCTCTTTGGCTGTCAAAACCAAAATATTATCATCACAACAAAAGGGCTTGATATGCATAAAAGAATTACAAAACATATCAATAGTTATAGCATTACTAAATATCTTTTGTTCTTCATTACTTATAAATTCTTTAACACCTTGATTAAACTCACCTGCGGTTAAAAGTGGGGTATTACCCGCTATTCTATGCCCTTTTGTTAACCTTGTTCCTCTTTCATAATTAAACAATTTGGTAATTTTAAACTCTCTCCACTCGCCCCCGTTTTGCTTGAATTCTTTTTCAAGCTTTTCCAAACGAGGGCTAAGGGCGTTTCCCTCCGTTCCACCACTTGTTAGATTTTGGTTTTTAAGCACATTGCTTACTTCCCATGCTAGATACTCACTTACACATTTTTTAAAATCTTGCAAAGTAGGGGTGGAATCTATCTTTT
The DNA here is from genome assembly GCA_029264655.1 of Helicobacter sp. Lineage (GTDB taxonomy): Bacteria > Campylobacterota > Campylobacteria > Campylobacterales > Helicobacteraceae > Helicobacter_A. Next base: position 1,529 of record JARHZY010000079.1, read on the forward strand.
TATGTTGAGAATAAGTCCAATCTTTACCTTCTAAATTAATGCAATCCTCTATGTAAAAATCTTTATAGTAGTTAAGATAGCCGCTCCCATATAACACGACACTTATAAGCTCTTCATATCTATCTTTGGCATTATCTGTATCTTTAAGATTTGCACTTGCTTTTGCTTTTTTCTTTGCAGCCCTTGTATAGCCATCGATAGAGAAATCAATAAATTTTACCATTTGCTTTACATTATGTGGCTTACCTACTTCAAAAACATAAATAGCTGTTTGCACACTGCTTTTTCCTGCAAATAAATCGCTTGGCATTTTGATGCTTGCTAAAAGTGTGCTGTGCTTTAAAATATCAGCGGTGTAAGGAAGTCCATTGCCAGAGCCTGCATTTTCTTGGATAATCACAACAGCTCTTCCCTTACTCATTTTCTTTAAAGCACGCTCTACAAATATAAAGCCCTTACCACTTGCAGAATATGGGGGATTAAGCAAAAATACATCAGCAGGGAAATCTTGCCCCTTTTTGTCACCTTGCTCGTAAGTGCCACGAAAATCTAAGCTATTTTGATGAAGTAAATTTGCCGAGCCATCATCAAGTAAAATCATATTTAAGATACCAAGCAAGTAAATATCACTTCGCTTTTCTATGCCTAAAAGTTGATAAGCTTTTATATGGGTGATTTTAGATTCTATCTCTTTTGGGCTTTGTAGTGTATTTGCGTCTTTTATCATCGCATTCATAGCAGAGATGAGAAACGCTCCTGAACCTGTAGCATAATCCCACACAAAAGAATCTCTATTAACCCCTGCTAGAGCAACCATCATATCTACAACATAGCGAGGGGTTAGGACTACATCATTTTTTTCATTATCTGGGACTTCAAGCCATTTTGTAATGGAGTTAAAGAGTCTGCCTGCAATGTCTGCGGTTTGAAGCTTTTTCACAAGAGGGAGGACATTATCAAGCACGATTTTATAAGTCATTTTTAAAGGGCTTTCATCACTTGTGTGGAGCAAGTCCTTTACATATGAGCTTGGTGTGTGAAGTTTAGAAGAGATAAATGCGGATTCTAAATCATTGATTACCATAGCAACTTTTTCTTTTGGGAGATTCTTCTCACATAAAAAGTCTTTGATTTTATTTAGGAAAATCCGCCCATCATTTGAATTTTCCCCCTGCTCACATTTAAGCTCTTCTACTTTTAAAGGTGCAATTTTGCCTTTTACCCCTTGTGCTGCCATAATCATACCTACAAGTAAAGCTACTCTTGCATTTGGGTTGATATTCAAAAGCTCATCGTGCAAGAATTGATTAAGTGCATTGAGTTTAGATTCTATATCGCTCTCTAGGTTTTCTATCGCATTTTCACGCTCTTTTTCATTTAAAGATAGAGAATCTAGCTTTGTGATAAAATCATCTAAATACTCTTTAGAAAAACAACTTAAATCGCTAAAATCACCGATTCTTTTAGGGACAGAGAGATTTTTGCGGTTAAGATAATAAAAGGCATATTGAGTTGTAAGCTCATTGGCATCTTCATAGCCATTAATACCAAGCGCAATGACTTCATCATAACTATGCGTATAATCTAAAATCGCATTGGCATAATGCACCGCACCATTTAGGGCATAATCATTAATATTCTTATAGTGTGGTTCGCCTTTATTATTTATATTTTCTACCATACCATCTTTAAGCTTTTCTAATTTACCTTTTATGCCTTTGACTTCTATCATCACAGGGATTTTTCGCAGTGTATCTGTGGCAAGAAAAAGCTTAATGTCTGGGTAATTTTTCCCACTACCGCCACTTTTACTAGGATATTTAGCAAGAGCGGAATCTATGTCGCTGTTAATAGATTCTGTCTTTGTGTAGTAGGTTCTACCAAACTTTTCTAACTGCTGTTTTATCCTATCTTCTATACGCTCTTCTATGCTTGCCATTATTTTCCTTTTATTTGTGATTTAAGCAGAATGATTTGCTTTAGCCTATCTCTCACTCATTCATCAACTTAAACTTCCTTACTCCACTCTGCCATTTATTTCCTTTTACTTTAGATTTTTAGCTTAAACTTCCCCTTGCAATTTCTTTTGCCAACTCCAAAGCTTCATTGGTTTTTGTTATATCTTTTCCTGCAGTGAAGTCATTTTAATATTACTATCTGTTTTTTCTTATTCCACAGTTACACTTTTTGCAAGGTTGCGTGGCATATCTACATCGTTATTGAGACGCACTGCTATTTCTAAGGCTAGTAACTGCAAAACAACCATCATAGCAAAAAATTCTTCCATATAACTTTCAAATTGCGGAATCTTTACAATATCATCTGCTAATTCAAAATCAATAGGAGTAATTGCACAAATCGTAGAATCGCGTGCGATAAGCTCTTCTACATTGCTTTTATTTTTTTCGTATAAAAGATTTTTTGGCATAAGTGCAAGCGTGAAAAGTTCGCTATCAGCAAGTGCTATTGGTCCATGTTTCATTTCGCCGCTTGGATAGCCTTCTGCGTGTAAATAGCTAATTTCTTTCAGCTTTAATGCCCCTTCTAGTGCAAGTGGATAAAATATATCGCGTCCAATAAAGAAAAAACCATGTCCATGTAAATAACGCTTTGAGAGTCTTTTTATTTTCTCATGCAAACTTGATTCTATATGTGTGGCTTTTCGTGCTTGCAACATTGCACGCGTTTCACTCTGCAATCCTACAGAATCTACATAACCGCGTTTATTACCAAGCAAAACTGCAAAAATCCATAAAACCATAACTTGTGTTGCAAATGCTTTTGTGCTTGCTACGCCTTTTTCTGTGCCAGCCCTTGTAAGCAAACAATAATCAGCTAAACGCACCATAGAGCTATTATCTACATTGCATATAACAAGTGTTGTTAAACCACATTCTTTTGCAAGTTTTAAGGCTTGTAAAGTATCTGCTGTTTCTCCACTTTGTGAAATAACAATAAAAAGCTCATCGGTTTCTAACATGGGTTTTGCATAGCGAAATTCACTAGCAATATGTATTGTTGTGCGGATTCTAGCTTTACGCTCTAAAAGGTATTTACCCACTAAAGCACTATGATAGCTTGTCCCGCATGCACAAATAGCAATACTCTTAAAAGCCTGAAAAAATGTCTCATCTAGTTCATCAAGTTGCACTTTAGCCTTACTTACTCTCCCTGTCATTGTCTCAAGCAAAACGCTCTCTTGCTCATATATTTCTTTTTCCATAAAATAACGATAACCATCTTTTTGTGCTTTCTCTTTACCAACATTAAAGGGTTTAATATGTTGTAGTGTATGTATTTCATCTATTGTAATGCTGCCATATGCACCATCTTCAAGATAAAGAACGCTATCAATTAGCCCAACAAGTGCTGCATCGCTACTTGCAAAAAATATTTCTTGTGCTTGATTTTTATTAAAACCAATGAGTAATGGAGAATGTTGTTTGGCATAGAAGATTCTCTTATTATCAAGTTTTGTTATTAATAAAATTGCAAATGATCCTTGCAAACGTTTGATTGTGTTTGCAAATGCTTCTTGTGCGGTGAGTGTTTTAGTATAGTATTCAAATAAATGCACAATTACTTCAGTATCCGTTTGGCTTTGGAAATGGATACCATTTGCTTGCAATTCTTCTTTTAATTCTTTATAGTTTTCGATAATACCATTATGAATAAGCGCACTTTGTGTGCCAATATGTGGGTGTGCATTGCATTCTGTTGGCTTGCCATGTGTTGCCCATCTTGTATGCCCAATAGCTAATCCATAACCATTAAATGTAGTATGTTCTAGCTTTGCATAGAGATTTTCTAGCTTTCCTACTGCACGAAAAGTATCAAGATTATCATCTTGCAATACTGCCATACCTGCACTATCATATCCTCTATATTCTAGTTCTTTTAAACCATCTAAAATTATTGATTTTTTTTCCTTATCACCAATATATCCAACAATGCCACACATACTAAACCCTTTATATCTTCTGTAGTTATATTTTATAATATATAAACCAAACTAGATTTTTTATTATTTGTTATATCAAAATGAGTATTGTAGCAAAGAAATGCAAATTTCCGTGCTAAACCATATTTACTCTATAGTTTATATAAGTGTATTGGGCAAATGAGATTTATCATTTATAATATGGCTTTTGTTGGTTTGCTTTGAATATACCTTTTATTGTTGTGTATGCTAGTGAAATATTGCAATCCATAAACATATGGCTTGCAATATTTTTGTGAGTAGTGTGGGGCTATTTTATTTAGAATCTTTTATTTACTTAGAACTTAAAATATGCATGTATGGGTAATGCATTATAGGTGTTATCCTGTATTTAGTATGTTGTTATGTGTTATTTGAATGTTTAGCAAATAAGGCTTTAGGTTATGCAAGCCTAGCATATAACTAAACTATGTTTTAGTATTTTATATTTTCTTTAATTGTGCAACATAGCATGTAAAAGCTTTTTGCCTCGTTCGACTGCAGGTTGGTTATAGGTTTGTATGCCAAAAATACAACCAACTGCAGAGGTAAGTAATTCATAATACATAATGAGACAACCAACATGCTCTTCATCTAATATATCAAGCTGGATACAATCTATTGGCAGTCCCTCATCTTGTAAAACACGCATTGTTGCAAGTTTTTGTGCAGTAAGCAATTTGGCAAAAGAGATATTATTGACAAAATCTGTTGATTCTAATCCTTGTATTTGTATGTCTGGTATGACAAGTCCATTATATTCTTCTTGATTAATACCCAAAAATGTAATGGTTTTGTCTTGTTTGCCTTCTAAAATTAATTGCAAAAAAGAATGTTGGTCAATACTACCTATAAGACTTATTGGTGTTAAGCCTATTTTCTTAGAATCTTTATCTATTTTTCCTAGACTTTCGCCCCATAATTGCACATACCATAAATTAAAATCTTGAAAAGAGCTTGAATATGAAAATAAAATATTGATTGGTAGCGTATGGTGGTTGTTTGCCATAAAAAGTGCTTTTGTTAAAATATGTTCTTCTTTGCGTGCAATAAAAGAGTCTTGCAATATTTTTGCACCTTGTAAAATCATATCAACTTTATAACCAAGTAGCATTAAGGGGAGTATGCCTACTGCACTAAGGACACTAAATCTACCACCTATATTACTTTGGATACTAATGTTATAAATTTCATTTTGTTTTGCCCATCGCTGGAGTGGAGAATCATTATCAGTAATGACAAGTAGGTGTTTTTTTGCTCGAGATTCTAAAAGATTGTAGCGGTCAATACAATACTTCATTAAAGATGTAGTTTCAATAGTCATGCCTGATTTTGAAATAACAATAAAAAGTGTAGTGTGGAGTTGGATATTTGTAAGTGATTTTTGTATTTTTAATGGATCTGTATGTTCTAAAAATTTTACTGCAATATTATTTCTATGTGGCAAATGGTAGAGCATTGTATCAATTGCTTTTAATCCTAGAGAACTGCCTCCAATACCAATAATAACAAGATGTGTTAAATCTTTTAGCATTTCGCCATTATATTGCATATAGGCTAATGAATCTTGTAATGCCTTTGCTTCATATGGGAGATTATAATACCCACTTTCTTGCCTCTCTTTTTCGTGTAGAAGACGCATAAAAATTTCTTCTTTTTCCTTTTCTGTTGCCACAGAATCAAAGCCTAGACGAAATTGCACCATAATTGCACCTTTTTATTAGATTCTATGAAAATTAAATAATGTGATAAATCTTTTATTATAACATATAAGAACAAATAATTATACAATAAATTATATTGTTTGAATACAATATAGACTTTTCTAAGTTTTATAGCGTTATTTTTTATAAAGTTTTGATAAAAATTATAGTATTTTATCATATTATTTTATGTGTTTATGGCTGATAACGCAGAGATAATTTGCTATAATTAGTTTTATTAAAAATAATAAAGTAATAGAAAATATTAAGGTAGGATATGATAGATATAAAAGATGAAAATGCAGTGATAGAGCAAGCAACTACTTATTTTTATAACGCAAAGAAATATATTAGAAAAGTAGATATGGCACTCTATCGTCGTTGTAAATCTTTACGCAAAAGTGATATGGATTTCTTAGAGCAACTCATGCTTATACATATCAAAAATATTGCACAAGGCTCAAAAATTACACAAAATTTTTATGGTGTTTTAGATAATTTCATTATAGATAATCTTTTTGTCCAGCATTTTTTTACAAGTTTAGAGATGTTTCGTCTTGTTTGCTATAGATTTTCATTATTACCAAATAGTATGTTATTACGCAATGTGCGTTCATCATGTAAGAATATTCTAAATAGTAATATAAAAAAATATAAACCATATAAATATGCTAAAAATATAGTATATGTTTTTGAACCCCTACCAAATTTACAAAGTGATATAGAATCTTTTTTACAAACATGCTTGCAACTTTTTTTACACAATAAGATTGATGCACTTATCATTAATCCATTGCAACTTGTGCTTAATCCCGCATTTAAAGATAAAACACAGATAATAACAGAATTAACAAAGAATCTGCAGACACTTTTACAAAATTCGAATGCAAAAATGCTTATTTTTGATAATGACTGCGACTATATTGATGTGCTTTTAGCAAGTATAGAACATGCATTACAAAAAATCAATTACCATGTGGATATTACTTTAACATTGCCAAGCTATCATCTCATGTCTTTAGATGCATTAGATGATATTGCAGCTTTAAGTAAAAAATTATGCGCACAAAAGAAAGCAAAGCTATGCGTGCGTCTTAAAGATTTGGACTTTTCGTATGATATAATGGAATTTAAGGCAGCATATACACACACAATGAATACACATTTTACCAATGAAACAAATACACTTAGTAATCTTATTGCACTTGTAAAAAAATGTGCTTCTTATAAAGATACACTTCTTTGCCATGTGGCTAGCACAAATTTTCTTTTCATCACATTACTGCAAAATTTTGATATGCAAATACGTTTTGAAGTAGAGCCAGCCCTGCATTATCCTCTTTATAAAATGTTTCGCACTAAGGCAATGCCACTCTTTGCTACTCAACACTATACGACGCATTTTACAGATACTATTGCTTTGCGTCTAAAATTTGTATATGCAAGCCTAAGTTATGGGTTATTTGAATATATTACAATGCTTTACAATAAACAAGAGTGGGAGAAAAAATGTAAAGCATTTGCACAAAGTTTCCAATATAGCAAAAAAGATGAAACAAAAAAAGAGCATAATTTGCGTGGAATACAAGAAAATGCACTTTTTTTACAAACAGAACAATACAATTTTGAAACATTTGACTACACATTACGCAAACCTATCCAATTACAAAAGCCTACACCATCGCAGCAAGATATAGAGAATACGCAGAATCTAGAAACAATATCGCAGCAAGATTCTACAGCAATACAACAAAGCAAATCATTTTTACATGATTTAGAAAATTTGCAAATTACAATGCCAAATACAAATAAACTTGAAGATATTTTGTATCTGAATACACAAGATATGCATAGACTAAATATGCAAAGCATAAATAGTGTGCCTGCTACTTTCTCACTTTATGCAGATAAGGAAAAAGAAGCCTTAAAGCTTGCACATAAGAAACAAGAAGAAATTTTGCAAAATCGCATGAATATTATAACTTCTATCATTGCACGATTGCAAGAGTGTATTCCATCAATTTTTGCTACACTTTGTGAGCTTTATCCAAATACACCGCCAGCACTTTATAAAGAGCAAGTGTATATGCTTCTTGATAGCTTTAAGTATTATGCCTATGCTTATAAGCAACTTCTACAAGAGACAGAATCTGTTTTGCTTATGCCACTTGGAAATATTTTTGTTCATACAAAAAAGCTTGCAATCCATGAAATTGGTGCGGTATTGGCAAGTAATATTATGATTGGCAATGTTTCATTTTTGGAAGATTCTGTGCTTGGGAGAATCTTTTATCATGTATTTATACCTCTTTTTAGTTTTTGTCCTTTTATGTGTATTATGGAGAGTAAGATAGCAAGAAGTCAAGGATTTATCGACTATGAAATTATTGCAAAACAAGATTTTATGCAATTAAAAACAGCAGAAAAAACAAGTAATTTTCTCGTTTGGGATAAAGGTGTAAGTGTTGTGTTTATTAGCTCATTTTATGATATACATGAAGTAGCCCAACAGGTGCAATATATGCGTTTCAGTCTCCATGCACAAATCCTTATTTATACAGATTGCTACATTTATGAGATTGCAAAACAAATCTTTATTCCTTTGCAAGTTACGCAAATAAATCTTGCCGATCTTATTGCAAAATTGCCAGAAGATACCTCAAATTTCAGTCTTTTTACTTACAATAAAGCAGAGATGAATTATGCTATCAATAAGCTTAAGGTGTCGCTTTGCATTAATGGAGCATATACATCAAAACTCATATCAGGTTCTCCTCGCACATTTTCACCCGGATATTTACAACCATTTGGTAGTAAGCTTTTATTAGGTAAGCTTGTACAAACAAGTCCTAATAGTATTATTTTAAATAATAGCTTGTATTCTGATATTATTGGTTGTTTTGGAGATATTCTTAGTGCCGATGAGATTGAATTTCTTTATAATCTCAACCATAATTATAGCCAGTTTTTAAAAAATCTAACACGTACAGCAAGTCTTGATAATATTTATGAAACAAAAAAGCCATATAACATGTGTGTGCGTATTTATAAAAATGATGACTTCTTTCATGTGTGTGTGCTTATGCTAATTGGATTTTTACTGCAGATTCCAACAAAGTTAAGCTTTGAATTGGATTATTTCCAGCAAACACCAGATACACCTAAAAAACTACAAATAGCATTACAAGAGAAATATATTGAATATTTTACGCTTGTGTTTGAAAATGAAAAGGACTTTAAAGATGCCCTAACAACGCAAACTTTAGTGCGTATTTTGCAAGATGAGAATCAATTTGCTACAACACAGACTTATGCGTATTTAAGTAGTAAGGGCATTATTGCTGAATATTCTCTGCCTATACTTAATCGCCATTTAGAGCTTGAACGTTATCTTGCAACCCAATATATCCAGATAGAACCAAATATTTTATTACAAACACATGTGCATGGGAAGAAATAAAAATTACATAGCAAGTATTTAATTTTTATAAAGAAAGATTGGTGTTTGAATAAGCTAAAACCTTTATAATTAAGATAAAAACATGTATTGTTAAAGATTTTATTGCTTGCTTTGAGTAATTCATGATATTTTATATAGTATAACTTTTAATGAAAATAAGAATATAAAATAATATGCTTATTTATTTTAGAGCTGCTAATATGAAGAAAAGAGATAATATAAAAGTTCTTATGATTATAGTATTTTTATATTTTATAGTTTGCAAATAAAAATAAGATTCTAAAATAGTATTTGCTAACTTATAGCTATTACCATAAACTTAATATTATGCAATGCCAATACGTTTTGCAAGAAAATCGTAAAGATGCATTGATGGAATCTGCACGCCCATCTTTGCCATAGCACCGCTAATATTCATAAGACAACCTGCATCTGCAGCAACTAAACAATCGATATTGCGTGCTTGTATGTCTGCTATTTTTTCATGCACCATAGCACGGCTAATTTCTGGTTCTTTTACACTGAAAGTACCGCCAAAGCCACAACATTCTTCCTCACGCTCAAGTTCTATAAGTTCTACATTTTTTAAGCTTCTTAAAAGATTTTTGGCACTTGGGATACATTGGGCAACACGCAAGGCATGGCAATTTGAATGCCATGTGATTTTGATTGGCATACCCATATCATAATAGCGTACTTGTAATACTTTATCTAAGTATTCACTTAATTCATAGATTCTTGCACTAAATTGATTGAATGCTTCTTCATATTGTGTCCCTTGAAAAAGCTCTTTGTAGTCTGATTTCATCATGCCAGCACATGAACCACTTGGCAAAATAATAGGATAATCACTATCAAAAAGTTTAAGATTATGTAATGCAATTTTTTTTGTTTCTTCATAATAACCACTATTATAGCTTGGTTGTCCGCAACATGTTTGGTCTTTTTTAAAGATTACCTCTACCCCTTCTTTTTGTAAAAGCTGTATAGCATGTAAGCAAGTATCAGCATAGGCAGCAGCACCTAAACATGTTGCAAAAAAATATACTTTCTTCATCATCTTCCTTTTCACATTTCTTTCTTATGTGGATTCTAACCTTAATTTTATGGTTTTATGCTTTATTAGTATATTTTACAAAAAGAGAATAGAATGTTGTTTATTAAAGTTACATTATAAATAGTATGCAGTGTGATAAGATGATAGATTAAGGTGAATATTTTATAACACATTTGTTTCAAAGAGATAGCTTTATGATAGAATGAGATAACTTAATAGTATATATTTTCTAACAAAAATTAATACTTTGGCATGCTGCTAATAAAAGCAATAAGAAGTTTAATAGTTTATTTATAATAACTTCTTATTTGCAATATGCTTTTAATGCTTCGGTTATCTTTTCTAATGCCCCTTTCTTATCATTTATAGAATCTAATATGTTATTATCAAATGTTTTATTATTAGCACATTTGCCTTTTATTGCTTCATCATTTTCATAAATGATTGTTGCTAAAGGCTGTTTGTTATCAAGATAGTATCTTGCTTTACCTTGTGTTTCACCATTTGTCAGTGGTGCTTCTACCCAAAGATTCCCATTTT
>JARHZY010000068.1 GCA_029264655.1 Helicobacter sp.
ATTAAAAAGTTAATAAAGGAGATATTATAATTGCCATTACAAGTGAAGATTTAGAAGGTGTTTGTTCGTGTGTTGCTTGGCTTGGTAATGAGCAGATTGTAACAGGTGGGCATACTGCAATTTTTAAGCACAAACAGATTCCAAAATTTATTGCTTATTGGTTGCAAACTGAAATATTTACACAACAAAAAAAGAAAATTGCTTATGGTATTAAAGTTATAGAAGTTTCACCTAAGAATCTTTGTAAAATTAAAATCCCCCTACCGCCTTTAGCAGTGCAGCAAGAAATTGTTAGCATACTTGATACATTTGAAAACCTTGTTAATGGCTTTAATAGCGGTATCCCACAAGAGATACAAGCAAGGAAAAAGCAGTATGAATACTACCGCGATAGGCTTTTGCATTTTAAAGAGCTAGAATCTCAAAGTGAGATATAAATACATTATTAAAGGAAGCATATGCAAGAAAATAATTATAGCACCATTGTAGCAAAATATATAAAGTCACAACGAAAAAATACAAGCTATCAAAGTGAAGCAGAGCTAGAAAAAGCCTTTATAAAACAGCTTGTTACACAAGGCTATGAATACATAGCGATTAAAAATGAAAATGAACTTTTAGAGAATCTTAAAAAGCAATTAAAGCGATTAAATAACATACATTTTAGCAAGCAAGAATGGGTAAGATTCTCTAAACAAGTGCTATGCAATCCTAAAAATATTGATTGAATAGCACAATAGGCTTTTATATTTTAAAAGTTAGAATCTTAGTGGCACATCAATAACAAAATATATTTAATACTAAAGGATATATAAGTAAATTTAGCAAAGATGAATAAGCATAACACCATAGCATAATAATCAAATATTTTGTATGCTATTTTTTAAAGTAGTTTTGCAGTTGGGGTAAGTTATATATAATTTTATCTTTTATGTGTAAGTTATTATGATGTAAAATTTATTGAGCTTTAAATCTCCTAAACACTTTTGCAAAGCCCATACTACTTACAAAATATATAATCGCACACAGGCAAATCCCACTTGCTATAAAACCAATTGATTCTATTCCAAAACGCACATATGCAATACCACCAATAAGTGCACCACCACCAATACCAACATTAAAAATACTAGAATAAATACTCATAGCTATTGCAGTTGCTTCTGGCACTGCTGCTATGATTTGAGATTGAAAAATGACACCAAAAAGCATAAAACATAATCCCCAAATGGCACATAGTAACACCAAAGTAACACCAAAATTACTTGCAAAATAGAGCATAAACATACTAAATCCTAAACCAAAAAGACTCAAACGCACAAAAATAGTATGGAAACGTTCATAAAAACGTGCAAAAAGCATGCTACTCACTACACCCATAATCCCAAAAAGACAAAGCACTAAAGTAATAGCATTTGGGCTAAAGACTGCGACATATTGTAAAAATGGCTCAATATAGCTATATGCAGTAAAATGCCCACTCACAAAAACAAGCGTTAAAAAACAAATTTTTATAAAAGCTTTATTGCGTAACAATACGGGTAGAGTTTTTGCTGATATACTTTGATTGCTTGGCATTGTGGGAAATACACGCCAAAATGCAATAGCAATACATAATGCTACAATACCAATACATAAAAAACTCATTCGCCAATCCATATATAATCCAATCATTCGTCCAAGTGGCAAACCTACAACCATTGCCAATGAACTACCTGTAACTACAAAGCCTAAAGCACTTGATTGTTTGCCTTTTGGAGCAGCACGTACCGCCATAACAGATGCGATAGACCAAAAAAGTGCATGGGCAAATGCCACACCAATACGCGAAGCTATTAGCATAAGGTAGTTTTGTGCGAGAGCAGAGAAAAAATGACTAATAACAAACACCATCATAACGCCCAACATAAGCTTTTTAAGATTACTTTGTGCAAAGTAAAGCATAAGTGGTAACGAAGAGAGTGCAACAACCCATGCATAAATGGTTACCATAAATCCCACACTTGATTTACTCATAGAAAAATCCACAGCAATGGCACTTAAAAGCCCAATAGGAATAAATTCTGAAGTATTAAATATGAAAGCACCAAAAGCAATACATAATACAGGGGACCAAACAGCCCATTTAGCAAAAAACTGCTCTTTCATTATTTTCCTTAAATTCCAAACATTAAAATAAAGCAGCATTTTATCATAAATACATAGGCAAATATTACTTAGTTTGCTTAGTGCGAGAATTTTACTTTATAATAATTATTCTCCCATTACTTTATGTTATAATCTAGCATTTAAATTGAAGGAAAAATATGAGAGTTGCTATTGTGCGTTTATCTGCTTTTGGGGATATTGTAGTTTCTTCAAGTATGCTAGCTGGATTAAAGGCATTAGGAGATTATCAAGTTGAATGGTTTGTAGATGAGCGTTTTAGCGGTATCCTTGAGTATTCCCCATGTATTACAAAGATTCATGCTCTCCCTTTTAAAAAGCTTTTAAAAAGCATTGGTGGGCTTTTAGAGATTCGGAAATATTGTAAAAGTTGTGGTATGTTTGATATAGTGATTGATATGCAAGGTCTTATCAAATCAGCATTTATTGGAAAATGTCTTGAAACAACAAAATTTGTAGGATTTGCAAAAGAAGGCGTGCGAGAGTATTTTGCAAGTTTTTTTTATACTCACAAGGTTGCTATCCCTTATGATTCTAATATATTAGAACGTAATTTTAGTGTGCTTTTTACATATACTAGAGAATTTCAAGCAAACCCTTTCACACTTGAACGTATTTTGCCATTACACACACAAAGTTTAGGCATACATTATCATGCTATCCCAGAATCTCTTAATACACATTTTTCATCTTTAAATAATATGCAGACAAAACACTATACTTTTCTTTTCGTTCTTGAAGCTTCTATACCAGAAAAAATGTATCCAATCGAAAAATATGCGTCTTTAGCACTTTTATTGCAAGGTTTTTTGCAACATTGCCATTTTCACATTTTATGGCATGATGATGTAAAAAAAGCAGACTCATTATATACACTTTTGAAAAAACACGGACTTCTTGCAACAAAACTTGATAAACTTGATTTTAATAGTTTAAAATTCTGTCTTCGACAGGTTGATTGTGTAGTAGGAGGAGATACAGGGGTAACACATCTTGCATGGGCTATAGGCACAAATTGCATTACATTATATGGCAACAATACAACAACAGATGGTAAAAACATGCGGAGCACAAAGCTTGAACGCGTGTTGCTTGGGAATCCCTATGTAGTTTCACAAAGCATGCAATTTGAAATTGCAAGTATAGAGCCACGTATCATATTTGAAACTTTTAAGCACAAAGTGTATGCAGCACTACAAAATGAAGAAGAAAACCTATAATGCATATGGGTAAGTCATATAAGATTTGTAAAAATATAATTATTAACAAATTAATACTTAAAAATACCATAGAATCCAAATCTAGATTCTATATATACCAGTAATAAATCATAGCAAATGCATTTATATACTATCAATAAATAATCTCATTATAAAATGTTACCCCCTAGCATTACAATTAGCTCTCATATATTTAAATACAATAAATCATATTAGCTTCAATCATCTATAGTTGGATACTTATTACAAAGTAGCATAATATATAGATAGCCTGTTATAAAAAGTGCATAATAGATATAAAAGCTTAGACTCTATTATATGCTATTATAATGAAAGAACAATACATTATTGCCATACTATTTGAAAAGAGCTAAAAAAATAAAATTGCTATTAATATGAAGTATATGATAAGAGATTAATAAACCAATCATAGCAATCTCATAAGAGTAGCAATTACTTAAAATCTAAACTATTTACTATAAATATTATTTATCTTTAGTTGCTTTATAATGGCTTCCTATCTATAATACTTTTTTAATTTATCTGTTATTTTTTTAGTTCTTTATCATTTTTATTGCTTTATAGAATCTAAATATTTTATTA
>JARHZY010000107.1 GCA_029264655.1 Helicobacter sp.
CAAGCGGTAAAATACAAAAGGTTTCTATAGAAGAGTTTAAATCTGGTGGTTTATTGACAAAAACAGGTATAAGCGATGTAAATATTTATGTATCTAGCAAAAATGGTAGTGCAGTTGGTAGCCACAAGGTTGCAAGAAGGGCTATTGCAAAAGTGGGTAAGACTATAGAATATAATGTGCTTACAAATAATTGCCATAAATTTAGTTGTGGTTGTTTAACAGGAAATTTTGATAGCCTTAATGTATTGCTAACAGCATTAAAGATTGAGGTTGAAAAAGTATTGGGTGCGAATGAATGGCTAATTTGGGATATATAATTTATAATTATTTTTTCAAATAAAGCTTTTGTGTATACATGCTTAGATGAGACTATATATGCAATCAAATATTAAAATAACTACTATCTATTATTATAATCATTTATAATTGTAGAGCATTTTGAATATCATATTTTAATTTGTTGTGCCTTATATAAAATTAGATTCCATAGTTGCCAATATATAATGTTTTTATAGTATAACCTATTCCTATTATTCTATAGGTATTCATTTATTTGTATAAACCATTTATAGCTAGAGATAAAGAATATTATATTACAAATATAGTAGTAAATAAAAATGGAAGTATTGAATATGCTACAAGTTGAAGCAACAGATAATAGATTAAAATAAATGAAATATCATAAATTAGCATTTATGGGCGATTTATCTTAGCAGGAAATCCGCAACCTATATTTCGTGAATAGGTGAGCCTACGCCTAGCTACAAGAGCCTAGACAGATTTTTTTTAATATTAAGCCACAAGATAAACCGCTTTTGGAATTATGGCATAAAAAATAAATTACCCCTTATGTTTCATCATAGGGTAGTAAGAATGTTTTATAAAATTTATTTTCTAAATTTATAAAATTGCAAAAATAAAGTAACATATAATAGTATTGCTATTTGTCTATTTTGCATATACTCTTTTTTATGTTGAAATAGAAGTTAAATTTTTTCCCACTCTGTATAATCTTTTCCTTTATCCATAATGCCTATGCCCATACGCTCTAAATCCGCCCTTATAGAATCTGCTTTTGCAAAGTCTTTTATCTGTTTTGCATGCAAACGCTCTGCAATTAGTGTTTCAATTTTTAGTTTATCTTCATGCGTTACGCCAAGTTGGAAATATTCAGTATAACTTAATGTGCCAAGCCCAAGCACAAAATCAATCAATGCGAGATTTGCTTTAGCTTGTTCTTTATATGCTTTATCCTTTGGATACATATCAAGGTGTTCGTTTGCATGCTTAATAAACTCTTCAATAACGCTCAATGCAAGTGAAATATTTAAATCATCATCAAGAGATTCCAAAAATTTGACACTAAAATTTGTTTCAACTTGTTGCAATAGTAATGCTCTGTATGGTATAAAAAACTCTTCCCACATTTCCATATTAATAGAATCTGTGTCGCATATAGTATTGTTGGTATTACAATGAATTTGTAAAGGTGTTACTTGCGGAATAACCACTTTTACATACTCTAATCGCTTTTTTAAGCGATAAAGCTTATCAAGCCGTTTTTTAGATTGCAATAAATCCTCTTCATTGAAATTGAGTGGGCTTCTATAATGTGTGCCTATAAGATAATTGCGTAAGATTTCTCCATGATATGCCTTTAGGGCATCTTTTATAAAAAAGCTATTGCCTAAACTTTTACTCATTTTTTCACCATCAATATTAACAAAGCCATTATGAAGCCAATATTTTGCAAGTTCTTTATTGTGGAGACAACGCGTTTGTGAAGCTTCATTTTCATGATGTGGAAAAAATAAATCTTGCCCACCTGCATGAATATCAATGCAAAATGCTTTATCTTTGTAAGATAATACAGAATCTATCATAGCAGAACATTCAATATGCCAACCAGGTCGCCCTTTACCCAATATACTTTCATAACCAATATCATGCTTACCTTTATATGCTTTCCATAATACAAAATCTCTTTGATCTTTTTTATCTTCTTCAACTGCAACGCGATGTATAGAATCTTTATCATCAAAATGCCTACTCAATGTGCCATATTCTTTATCTTTAGCAACTTCAAGATAAATATCTCCATTTGGTAAGTGGTATGCGATACCTTTTTGCAACAAAGAATTAATGAAATTACTCATAGATTCTACAAATTGTGTTGCACGCGGTTCAAAGTGAGCACGTCTTACATTTAAATGCCCCATATCTTCTAAATATCTTTGGATATAATGCTCTGCTAACTCATTAAGCGGTGTTTTTGTTTGTAATGATTTATTAATAAGTTTATCATCAATATCTGTAAAATTCTTTGCCACTATAACTTTGTAGCCCCTTATTTCTAATAATCTTGCTAATAAGTCAAAGCTAATGGCACTCCTTGCATGCCCTAAATGCGCATCATCATAGACGGTTGGACCACATACATAGATGCGTATTTCATCTTCACGAAGTGGTGTTAATGTAACTTTTTGTCTTTGTTGTGAATCATAAACTTTCATCATCTTCCTTATTATTTATACAATGTAAAAAAAGTGTTTAAATATCTGCAATATAATGAATGTTGCCCCAAGTGCTATAAATAAGCAGAAAGCATACTTTTTGTGTCGCATTATAGCTAAAAAATTGTAAATTCCAAATGCATTTATATTGAAAATCATAAGCACAAGTCCGCCAATACTTCCTGCAAGTGCTACTAAAAAGTAACGCAAATCCCATATTATACCTTGTGTTATATCAAAATAACGTAAAGATAATATTAAGATTCCAGAAAGCAGTGTGCCAATAGCAAGTGCAATAACAGAAAATTTTGCAGCTTTTGCTTGTTGCTTTTTAGAATAAAGCCAAAGAGAAAAAATCCTCGTTAAACCAAAAGGCAGAAGCCCTATCATATAACCTATAAATGCCCATGCTACTTGCAATGTATCTTCACGCATGAAATTTTTACGCTCAAATAAAAGCCATACAATTTCATTACTAAGCATGATGCCTCCAAGCGTACAAGTAGAAAGTATGATAAGTAGAAACCAAAATGCTACTTTTAGATTATCTAGTGCCTTTTGTTCATTTTTTTGCTCAATAGCTTTTGCAATAGTTGGGAATAATGCGCTAGAAATTGCGATAGCAAAAATTGCCAAAGGGAGTTGGAATATACGATTTGCAAAATTCAATACACTCACACCGCCATCAGAATTTGGCAAAAGAGTGATAAGGCTAGAATCTATTATTGCTATTATTTGTGCGGTAGAAGCCCCAAGCATAGCAGGAAAAAAAGCCTTAAAAAATACTTTAATATCTGCAAAAAGTCTCAATATATTGCCTTTTGCTTTTTTATAATCTCGCAAAGAATCTGTAGTTGTATGTTGGTTGTGTATTGTTGTGTTATATTTTGGTTTTGTAAATGTAATACCTTTATAACTTATGGTTATATGAGAATATTTGCACCATTGTTTTAATGATAGCATGCCTATGTATTGTAGCCTCCATATTCCTGCATAATAAAGCGGGTAAAAATGGATAAGTATTTGGCATATGCCACCAATAAGCACACTATAGCTAAGTATATAAACAGCATCAAAGAGTTCTTTATCTGTGAGTGTTGTTTGAAATTGATAGGGTAGCATAGCAACAATCATTGCAATATTAAGCAATGCAGTATTATAAGCATTAACCCAAAAAATATTTTTATATTGGAGTAATGTGCTTAAATAAGTAACAATAAAAATCAAAATAAGATACCAAAAATGAATCCTTACAAGTGGCATAGCAAGAGCTATTCTATCTGCATCATAACCAAGTGCAAGTATCTTTGTAATAAAAGGTGCAAAACACATAACAAGCAAACTTAATATAAAAATAGAAAATAAAAAAATCCAAAAAATACTAACGCTAAATGCTCCTTTCTTTTTCGCACTAAGAAAAAATGGTAAAAAACTTTGCACAAATGCCCCCTCGCTAACAACGCGACGAAACATATTGGGGAATTTAAATGCTATAAAAAATATATCACTATAAATACTTGTCCCAAGCAATGCAGCTTGCATGGCATCACGAAAAAACCCAAGAATGCGAGAACACAATATCCCAAAGGCATTTGTGAGAAAAAATTGTTTTAGTCTATTGGGATTAGTAGTGTTTTTTGATATATCTGCTTGTTGGTTTGCATGAATTTCTTGTATATTTTTTTTAAACATTTTTATA
Source organism: Helicobacter sp. (assembly GCA_029264655.1). Classification (GTDB taxonomy): domain Bacteria; phylum Campylobacterota; class Campylobacteria; order Campylobacterales; family Helicobacteraceae; genus Helicobacter_A. The sequence continues at coordinate 4,213 of JARHZY010000107.1, forward strand.
CTCTTTAAAACAAAAATATAGTAAAATATGAAATAGTTTAGGATAATCTGTTATTGTAACAAACAAAATTTGATTTTAAGGTTAAAATGATGACTTTTTTTACAAAAAAGAAGCTCAATGGTGTGCGTGATTGGGCAAGAGAGCTCACACAATTTTGTGTTGATTCTGATTTGAGTTTTAATGATTGTAATTTTCATGTTACACAAGTGCATACAATGTTAAAGAAAGATGATAAGGTTTTAAACCCTACTTTTTTTAAAGAAGCATACAACCAAACAAGTGATGAAATTTATCAAACATTTGATGTTGAAATTACACCAAAAGAATATGATTTTTCGAAATTAAATTTTACATTCAGCCACCGCCATTTAGAAGCTATCTTGATTTTAAAAGAAGAGTTTTTTGTTGATAATAGAGAGCAGTATAGGACACAATTAGCAGATTACATTATAGCGTTTCTTATTCAAAAAGAGATTATTATCATAAATACCGAAAAAATAAAATTGCGTGTTGATAAAATTATTAATGATCATTTTACTCCTCCATGCACCCTTATGGAAGAAAAAAGGTTTATATTTTTGCGTTCTAAGGCTGATATTAAAAAGCAAGGATTTACCAATCTTTTAGAAGAAAAATGGTGTAGAGAAAACTATAAAAATCCATTGCCAAACGCATTATATGCTGTTGCTGAAGGTGATCCTATTGGCTATTTCTTAAAAGATTCTATACCCACTTCTGGTAGGAATCTGCAAGGTGAATTTATAGATATGCGTAATCTCCATTTAAACACACCAAAACGAGATGATAATAAGACGCGTCAAGATTCTAAAGAATTTGAAAGCGGCACATTCCGCTACAAAGCACCACCTGAAGCAGGAAATGGCATTAAAAAAATAGAAGAAGGGCAAGTAGTTAAATATGAAGCAGATGGGCATGGTATTGTGGAGTTTGCTGAAACGGGATTACGACTCATTGATATAGGGACTTTCCAACAAATTAGCCGCACAAATAGTATTCTTGGTGGTGTAGAGAAAATGGCAGAAATTGATATTGATTGCCCTGATAAATCAAAAGATGCGGTGCAAAATGGAGCAATTATTGAGGCTGAGGTTGTAAATATTAAGGGTACTGTCGGTGAAAAGGTTATTATTAAGGCAAAAAAATTAACTATTAATGGGCAAACACATCAAAGTGCAATAATATACGCTGATGAGGCAAGTATTAATATACATAAAGGCGTATTGTATGCGAAAGAAGCCGATATTGATAAACTTGAGGGTGGTAAAGTATATGGTGAAAGCATTAATGTGCTTGATGCACAAGGGGCAAGAGTAACTGGCGATCGCATAGTAATATCAAAGCTGCATTCTAACACAAAGATAAGATTTTGTGAAAAATTGCATTTAAAAGCAATCAATGGACAAGAAAACCAAATAAGTTTTGATGTTTTTTCGAATCTAGAATGCAGACAACAACTCTTAAGCGTTATGCATCTTGATACTTTGTTAAAAGATGATATTAATGCACGTGTGGCATTTTGTAGAGCATTGGCAGATAAAACACAAAAATTAAAGCCAATTATTGATAATTTAAAACCGGTTATAGAACGTAGCAAAAAAGAAGGATTTGAGCTTGATCCTGAAACTAAAAAAACATTGGGTTTTTATGTGCTTTTATTGCGTCAAGTAAAAGAACAAAAGGATATGGCAACACAATTGCAAAAAATTCGCACAGAAAATATACAAAAAGGTAAAGCAATAGAAAAAATGCTAGGTGTTGCAAAACTCACTACAGAGTCAAGCTGGAAAGATAACAATCAAATTATTTTAACTAGACACTTTCCACCAGCAACCAATAAAATTTTTACTCAAGATTCTGAAATGTTTGAAGTATCTATTGATGATGTAGATGGACAAATGCAAAAAATCCAACAATAATATGCTGTAAGATAAAGATTCAATATAAAAAGATAGTATTTTATATATAAAGCATGTTTTATAGCTAACTACAAATAAGCGTTAGTGTTATTTTTATATCATTTTAATACTTTGTAAAAGATAATATGAATATGCAGTGTTACTCATACAAATACTAAACCATTGACACCTAGTTTGCAATAATATAAACATTTAATAGTTTTATAAGTATTTGTTGTTTTTAGAATATTGGTAAAATTTTAGATATAAAGTTAGGTATAAATTATGTTAAAAATTCACAAATAGAAATTCACAATATAAACTCTTTTTATTATGGATAATATAATGCTTATTCTAGTAAAATGAGATAGTATATCAAAATCTATAGAAAGTAAAAATAAAAATATTATTTTATTTTTGATATTTTTTAAAACATTAGAAATAGCAACTTGAAATTTTATATAATGAGAAAATTACAAATATCAAAGTTTTTATAGAGATTAGCGGTAAAAATAATTTTATATCAACTTAATCTGTAAATGCAAGAGCAGCAATCGCATATAAATAAAGATTATTGTAAATAAAAAATGAATAATTTTTAGCATAAAAGTTATATATTCTACTTGTTGCAATAGATTCTATAATTTACATATAAATATAAATAGAAAATCTGTATCTTTAAGCATCTCTGCAATTTAGAGCTTTTTGGCTTTTATTCCAACTTATATTGATAGCAGTAAATATATTTCTCTGGATACTTACTCCAATATTTTACATTACACCTATATGATTTAAAAAGATTACCAATACATAAATCTAGAAAAATATAGAATTTTTTGGTTATACAATGCTATAAAAATTAATTTTTATAGCATAAGTAAAAGCAAAGCTATCCACCACCCCAAAGCTAATGTAGTGATACCCACCAAATCTATAGTATAATTTAATATAAAATAAGTTATATTTTTAGAGAAAAAATATAACTTTAGAATAAAAACTATAATATATGTAATATATTTACTAAAAATCATATTATAGAATATACTTCATATATACAACATGCTACATAGAATAAGAAAAAGCAAAACATTCTAAAACCACATATGCACTTTCTATTTATAGCACTCATATCAATATTTTTACTTATTATTGTTAGCTGCATAATATCTTTTATATCAAAAAAATATTCT
>JARHZY010000177.1 GCA_029264655.1 Helicobacter sp.
TGCTTTCTTAAATATAATGTTATGTTTTAGAATATAAAATATTTTATTATGATGTATGCTCTAAGATTGCTTGTATTTCTTCTTTTGTGATTTTTTCTTGTTCTATAAGTGTGGTAGCAATTTGTGTGATGTAGTCTTTGTTTGAAACAATAAATTCTCGATGTTCTTGTTTAGCAGATTCTAGAATCTCTGAAATATCCTCATAATCTGCAAGCAAGTGTTTTGCCATACCATAATCCTCACACATTCTTTTTGCAATATTTTTTGCTTCTTCAATATCATGTTGGGCAATTGTGGCTATGCCTAGTCCATGCACTTCAAGAGCAATATTACCGCTTAATGCAATTTTTATTTGTGCCATTAAATGGTCTTTTGTGCAGTATTCATAACGATTGCTTTGTAATTGAGATTCTAATGTTGTGTCAATGAGCATAATTTTTTGAAAATCAGATAAAAGCCAATATTGTGATAGGCCTTTTGCAGCATTATAAATTGCAAGCATTTGTTTTTCTTGGGTGCTTAGTGCATTTTGACGCTTTTTACCAAACAATACCTTATGGCTTGTAGCAGTAATATCTTGCATAGTGATTGTGTTGCGGTTATGACGCAGTGCATTAATTGCTGCTTCGTTAATAAGTGAAGCAATATTTGCCCCACTAAATCCAACACAAAGCCGTGCAACTTCATGTAAATCAAATGTATAAGCACGATTACGCAAATGCACTTTTAATATTTCTACACGTTCTTCTAAATCTGGTAAATCTACATAAATGCGTCTATCAAAACGCCCACTGCGTAAAAGTGCATGATCCATAACATCAACTTGATTAGTCGCACCAATAACAATTACGCCATTCTGGTCGCTAAAGCCATCAAGTTCAGTTAAGAGTTCATTAAGCGTTGTTTCCCATTCTTGATGGTTATCAACACCTCTTGCTTTGCCAATTGCATCTATTTCATCAATAAAAATAATAGATGGTGCACATGCTCTAGCACGTGCAAAGAGTTCTCTTACTCTTTGTGCACCTACACCGACATATATTTGCACAAATGATGAGCCACTATGATAAAAGAATGGCACACCACTTTCGCCTGCAATCGCCTTTGCAATCATAGTTTTACCAACACCCGGTGGTCCTACAAGTAGCACACCTTTTGGGAGATATATCCCTAAATCCTGATATTTTTTTGGATTTCTTAGATAGTCAATAATTTCTAATAAATCATCTTTTGCTTCTTTAATTCCAGCGACATCGCAAAATTTTACATTACTCTTCATGGGTTCTATACCAAGCGACATCGTAGTATGTGTATTTTGGTCTATATCATCGCTATCTGTGTCTGTAGATTGTGTGCCCCATATTTTTTCCTCTAAATGTGTAGTATAGAGTTCAAAAAGTATAAACCAACCGATAAAAAATATAAATACTGCATAACATATTTTTAATGTATTTGTAGTTTTGGAGGTAATAATTGGAAATGCATTATCTTTAAATGAGAGATAAATACCGCAAGATTCTGTATGTTTGTGTGTAGATTCTTTGTTATTTATTTGAAAATTGTAAATTTTAATACGACAACTATAGAGTTGTGTTGTTGGAATCTTATAGATTACTTTTTGCGACATATAAAAATATGTATAATAAGAATCAATAAGTATCTCTTCTACATGTTCTTGTTGTAGTGCTTGTGTAAGCGTCTTGAAATCTACTGATATTGCATGTTCATTAATAATAAAATAACTACCCACGCTAACACAAAACAACCAAATGCATGCAATGATTGTAAAAAGCCAATCTTTTAGCCACACCATTATAAAATCCCTTGCAAGAAAAAACTTTGTTATAGCTAACCATTATGCAGGTTAACATCTATATTGGTATATCTTAGAATTTAATTACTATTTTTTTGTTGTGGTTTTTCTACTTGTTTGGTCTTTTGTTGTTCTGTTGGCTGCTTTTGTTTTTGGTGTGTTAAATCATAAATGCTATAGATACAGATAGCACTTATCATAAGTGGTGCTAATATACGGATAGAAAAAAGCCATACATTAAACATAATAGGTGTTAAATACGACTTCGTCCATTCTCTTAAATGCTCTTTTTTAATAGCGTATCCAACAAATAATGTTGATAATAAACTACCAAATGTCATAATAATATTTGCACTAATCCAATTTATCCACTCAAACAACGATTTGCTTGCAATCATTAATTCTTCATGATTATTGTTTAATGAAAGAATTAATACAGAACCTACAATAAATACAACAATTCCAACAGCCCATGACAAAAAAACACGATTTTTATTTGTTTTATCTTCTAACCATTTAACAGCAGGCTCAAGCAAGGATATGGTGCTAGAAAGCCCTGCAAAACCTAACCCAATCATAAATAATATACATATAAGGCTACCTA
>JARHZY010000088.1 GCA_029264655.1 Helicobacter sp.
AAGTAACAAGGTTTGCATCATATCTTTTTTTCATATTATCATAAGATAAATTTGCTGATATTAAACTTGCCTTTGCACTATTTATTTGATTTCTAGCTAATTCAATTGCCTTTCTATAAAGTTCTTCGTCTTTTTGTTTGGTATAAAGTATGTATTTTAAAGTGTATTAGAATCTAATAGCATTATTTTGCCTTTCTGTGTCGCTATTTTGCCTTGATTTTTAAGTATTTTGAGTGTTCTAGAAAGTGATTCTGGAGCAATATTGAGATTTTGGGCAATTTGTCTTTGTGTAAGCGTAGAAAGTGTTTTTGCATGAGAAGAGAGATACTCTAATACACGCATTTGGAGATTTTTGTTTTGTGTAGCAATATGGGATTCTAATATCTGAATTTTTTTACAAAGTGAAGTAATAAATAAGGTGCATATTTGGTTATCTTGCAAGCAATGTGTATGGAATGTGTGAAGACTTATGCTGATAATTTCACATGGTTGTATGCATTCTGCATTTGCTGGATAAGGTGTTTGCATAAAAAAAGGCATTTCTGCTATGAATTGTGGTGCTACAAGTGTATGGAGTGTGTGTTGGTTACTTGTTAATTGTTCTTTTACCTTATAAAGTCGCACTTTACCATGAAGCAATAGAAATAAATGTGTAGGCATCATGCCTTCAAAGAATAAAATCTCTCCACATGTAAAATAGCGTTTATGCCCTATTTTAGCCAAAGTGTTAAAGAGTTGTTGCATAAATATCCTTCAATATAGCAATAGCATATTATTTTACCATAAGACTACCCATCATACCTAAATCTTCATGCTCTAAAATATGGCAATGAAACATACGCATACCAATAAAATCTTGTCGCATTCTTAACCTTACACTTTCATCTGGACGCACATTAATAGTATCTTGTAATGCCCTAAATTGTGGTTTAATAAGCTTACCTTTGAATTGACGCTCAATTAATTCAAATTGTGTGCCATGTATATGAAATGGGTGATCCATGTGTGATTTATTGGTAACTATAATATCATGCACTTCATTTGGTTTTACATGCAAGTCTATATGTTTTATGGTAAAAGTTTTACCATTAATGAAGAACATAGAAGCTAAATTTGTGCGTATTAAATCTTTATCTTTTTGATGAAAAACATGCATTTTTTGGTGATCTTCACTCATTGTAATTGCTATATTTCGTTGTGGATTTTGTAGTAATGGTAAAGTGCGTAAAATCTTTGGTAGTTTATCTAACTGCAATAAAGAATCCAAGATTAAATCCGCCAATTCTAGCACCTTTGGTTCATCTTTTGGAATCATTTTATTTCTATCATAAAAATGACTTATAAGCTTAAAATGTCCCTTTTTAGTATTTTTAATAACTACCTCTACTCTAGAAGCTGGACTTAAAAAAAGTCTTTTTTGCTCAATAGGTTGCTCAAGCAAGCCACCATCTGTGCCTAAAAGCAAAAAAGTTGCACCATCAATTTCTAGATTTAGATAACGTGCAGAACAAGCATTATATATGCGGATTTTTTGCATAGAATCTAATTTTATTTGGGGCTTATATTGTCCATTAATAAGCACAAATTGTCCCTCTCTCCCGTCAAGCCAATCGCTTAATGTATTTGCTGGAATTTGTGCCTTAGAATCTAATCGTAAATCAGTAATAAACCAATCAGATTCCATAAAATGTATAAGTGGGTTATTATGTGATTTGACAACAAAAGCACCTGCTAATCCTCTATACACTTGCTTTGCTGTAGTATGGAGTGAATGTGGGTGATACCAATATGTTCCTGCACAATTTTTTGGTAAGTGAAATTCATAAATTCTATATCCATTTGCAGGGATTGCATCCATTGGATTACCATCTTGACTTGGTGGCACGGGTAATCCATGCCAATGTATTGTTGTTGGCTCTTTGAGATTATTTTTAACCTTAATATATACTTTATCCCCCTCAAAGACTTCAATCTTTGGTGCAAGGAAACTATTTGCTTGCGTAGTTGCATCGCTATATACATAACATCTTGTTTTTTTATTTTTTATAATTGTAACTTCTGCTTCCTTTATTTCAATAGTTGCTTTAAATTCACCCTTTTTTTTACTTTGATTAGTTAAAAGCACTAAGGGTTTTAAAAATTCTTGCTGTGGCAAATAGTCAGCATGCAGTAGAGCTAGACTTTCATCTTCAAGCGTAATAAAAGAGGTATCTATATTATGTGTCATATGCTCATTATGGCTATTGCCATGTGTTTGTTGCATGCTATGTGTGCCATGGTGGGATGTATTGGCAAAAAGAGCAGTAAAACTTATTGCAGTGAGTGCATTATATTTTAAAAATTGTCGCCTTTGCATATTTATCCTTAAAATGCATGTATTACTTATAGATTCTAAAATATTTTATTTAATTGATAGTAAAAATGTTTTTCTAAAATATTATATTTTTATAAGTTCGCAAAATTATTATTATTTTAAGAAATATGTATATCATATTCTCAATATCTAGTTATTTTTATGTTTGCATACCTAAGTATTGGACTTTGAAAACTAGTAAATTTACTTTATACGGGCTGCATAAGATTAGTGAAAATTGCAAAATATGGAGCCAACATTTTGTATATTTTTCTAAAATAATTGATATATTGTCTTTAATAATAAGGAGTAACATGAAAAATAAAAGAATATAGAAATACAATGGTAAAAATAAAATTGTAAAATTTTAGATACCATTACTCAAAGCATATATTATGCATGAAACAAAAAGCATAAAAAATGCAAACCTAGTAAGACTGGAACTTTAAAATAAACTATTTATCATGCAAAGTAAGCATTATAATATATATTCTAATAAACCATAAAAACAAATAAACCAATGCAATACGCAGAATACAAAAAAATCTAAAGATATTCTACCTTTACTTTTTTGTTTTTCTTATCTTGATTAAAGTTTATGGTTACAATTGGGGTAGTGCACCCTCATTAAGGCTAATAGTTTGTATATCGCCTACAAGAATAGTGTTAGTTTGTGTTGCCATTTTAATTTCTTTTTCTTCATTCTTATCAACAAAAAGCGTATATCTACTATTATATTCAATCTTTATAGTGCGGGTTTCTCCATTGCGATTCTTTGCTAAAATAAGTTCTGCTTCATGTACTTCTGGGGCTTTATATCGTTCCTCTATCTCTACTTTAGAATCTTGTTTTTGTTCTTTTTTTTGCTTTGCTATACGTTGTCTTGATTCTTGTTCTTTATAGGCTTCATGGCGGTATAAAAATACAATCACATCGGCATCTTGCTCAATTGAGCCACTTTCACGCAAGTCCGATAGAATAGGTCGTTTATCATCGCGTCCCTCAAGTGATCTATTAAGTTGCGAAAGTGCTATAATGGGTATTTTTAATTCACGTGCAAGATTTTTTAATCCACGACTAATTTCAGCAATAATTTCATGGCGTGCGGTTGTATTGGTATTTGCCATACCAGACATAAGCTGCAAGTAGTCAATCATAACAATGCTTACACTTGGATCTTTTGCTTTTAATTTACGTAGTTTGGTGCGGAGTCCAGCAAGTGTTAAATATGAATTATCATCAATATAAATATTAGTTTCACAAAGATCTTGTGCTGCTTTTGAAAGCTGTGTAAATTCATTATCATCCATACTGCCTGAACGCACATGTTGTAATGGCACCATGCTTTTTGCAGAAAGCATTCTTGTCATAAGTTGCTCAGCAGGCATCTCAAGACTAAAAATAGCCACTCCCTTGCCACTACTAAGAATCTTTAAGGTCATACTAAGAATTAATGCAGTTTTCCCCATAGCTGGACGTGCTCCAATAATAATAAGCTCTCCACCATTAAAACCCGTTGTTACGAAATTAAGCTCTTGGAATCCCGTATCTATACCTTTTAATGCACCATGTTTTGCCTTATTATCTTTAATAAGTTGCATTGTTGATTCTACAACTTCATAGGCATTTCTAAAAGCACTGCTTGTATCTTGCAAGCTTAAATTATATACTTTTTGTTCTACTTCTGCAAGAATATTTTGTGCATTAGAATCTGCTTTGATACTCTCATCACGCATGAAGCTTGCAAGGGAGAAGAGATGTCTTTTTATAGCACTATTTTTAATCATTGTTGCATAGGTATCAATATCAGCAATCGGAGATTCTGCAGCGATAAGGGCAATATCATCAAGGCTTACTTGTATGTGTTTTTGCATTTCTATGCAAAGAAACTCTGGTGTAATAGGCATTTCTTTTTTACGAAGATTTTCACATGCCTTAAACATTGCAACATGCAATGGTAAAGAAAAATCTTGTGCTCCAAGACTATCGCATATTTCATCAAACTTATCTGGACTAAACAAAATCGCAGATAACACAACACGTTCAATCTTACTCTCTATGTCTTGCATATACTCTCCTATTCTTGCCGCCAATACACAATAAAAACGTATTTTACTATATAATTGTGAGTATATATGCATTATCTTTTTAATAAAAAATCAAATAAATATATTTTAGATAAAATAAATAGCATAATTAAGTTAGCATTATTTATTATTCAACATTTTTTAAGTAAAAGAAAGATATAATAAAATTTTAATGGGGTGTTAGCTCAGTTGGGAGAGCGCAACGCTGGCAGCGTTGAGGTCAGGGGTTCGAACCCCCTACACTCCACCAAATATACTAGCAAAAATTCTATTATTATGCAATAATATACATTAGCTTTTTTAGATTCCATAAATACAACAATTTACATAAAAAGCTTTTTAGAATCTAAAATACAGACATGATAGATTATACAATTTTATACCATGCAACTAAAAGTTAGAGAAATACAAATTTTACTATAATAATTAGCATTGCTTTATATTTTGTGATATAATTTATACAATATATATATGATTCATATAATCCATGTGTTTATTTTTTTGTAATCTATTTTTATATGCTTACTCATGTATTTTGATATTCATGTTTTTATTAGCAATATATTTAGTTATTGTGTGGTGCAGATTGTAAAATTTATAATGCTTTTATTTTAGATTCTAAGAGGCTTTTTTATTGAAAATATTATGTTTGTTTTATGGGATTTATATTAATACGGAATCTATATTTCTATATGTTAGATTCTGTTATTACCTTTGTTTGTTGTAGGCTTTTTATGGCGGCTTATTGAAAATACTCTAGACTTTTTAGTAAGTTTGCAAATGCAAGGAGAAAAAAAGTTAATGTGCCGTTTATTGGGTTTGCAAGGCATTGGGTATTTGTGTTAAATGCTTTATTCAATAAAAACTCATCTTTTTTGCTTAATCATTCTAGCACGATTAATGAGAACATAAAGGGCTATAAATTCATCATTAAATATTTCTTGATAATACCTGCTATATCTATCCCCATCAAACTCAATACTTCTGTATTCTAGAAGCTCTACTTTAGAATCAGTGATAAAAGAAATATATTTATCTCTTTGTTTATCATGTTTAATACCTGTGCATAAAGGCTTAAGTGCTTCATCATACCAAATTACTTCTAGTTTTTCTTCTTTAATGATTTTTAGTGCTACTTCTTTTGTGATATTTTCTTTAATATCTTTTCTATTGTGGCATTTATGCTACTAATTTTCTTGCAACATTTTATCAATAGCTTCTTCTTTACTATCAAAAAAAAATATTGAAGTCTTGTGCTTCCTTGATATTCAATATAAAAAGTTTCATATTTATCGCTAGTATAATCAAACCATACACCAAGATGAAATGCTCCTATATGCCTACGAGGAGGATACCAAATTGTATCAATCAGTTATTCTTCCTTTATAATCAATTCTGCTTGTTATCTTGTCATTATTATTTCTTTTTATGTAGATTGCATAGTTAAATTATAGTAATATTATACTATCAAATTAAGGATTAATTTTTTTGGTAGTGATACCATAAACATAGCATTATCGCAAAATAAATAGTATTGAATCATTGTTAATAAAGCATTGTGGCTTAAGATAGAGATAGACATGATCTTTTGCAACAGAGTTTTTTTTATTGGGGATTGGCAATATTCTAACATGATATAGCATTTTTCTATAGCTGAACTTGCATTTCTACTTCATTTTTATACGCTATATAATGATTATTTTCCATTTTATAATGGATTTCATATTGTATTAGAAGTATGGGCTATACCTACGCTTTTTCTAACATTTCAATTTCAATAAGTGCTGCTTCACTTTTACGCAATGCTATTTGAGCACCATTTATATATATACTATAAGTGTGTTGCCATATTGAAGTATGTCCAAGTTTCACTTCCACACCTGCATAAATACCTAAAGAGTAAAGACGTTGTGCTAAAGTATCTTGTGTGCAATGCACAGATTTTATCCTATAAATTTTATTTTGTTGCATATCAAGTAAAGTCATAATTACCACCATAACACTATTTTACACTCAAGTAATGTAAAATTTTTGCAAAATAGTAACATAAAAAACTAAATTCAGAATCTTTATGCTACAATTTAATTGAAAAGTAATTTTACTGCTTAACAAAGAGTTTAGTTTAATGAGGAAATATTTATGAGATTCCGTCAACATATATGTGATTTGCCTACTTATGAAGTTGGGAAACCGCTAGAGCTTGTTATGCGTGATTATAATATTGCACCAGCAGACATTATTAAACTTGGTAGTAATGAAAATCCATTTGGTGTAGCCCCACTTGCCAAACAAGCAATACATGATAATGCTCATCTCGCATATATGTATCCCGATGATTCTTATTATGAACTTAAGGAATCTCTAGGGCAAAAATATGGTGTTCAAAGCGAGCATATTATTATTGGGAGTGGTAGTGATCAAATTATTGAATTTTGTGTGCATGCACTTTGTGATGAAATGGCAAAAGTGCTTATGGCACAAACTACTTTTGCCATGTATGCTATTTATGCAAAGCATTGTAATGCCACCATCATACGCACCAAAGACTTTACACATAATCTTATTTCTATGTTACATTACTATAAAGAATATAAACCAAATATTATATTTTTATGCACACCCAATAACCCTCTTGGTGAAGCACTCCCAAAAGTTGCTGTTATGGAGTTTCTTCAACAAATTGATAATGATTGTCTTGTTGTTTTAGATTGTGCCTATATGGAATATTGTGCCTATAAAGATTCTTCGTATGCAATCACACCTAAAGAGATTATTGAATTACCCAATGTGATTTATCTAGGAACATTTTCTAAAATATATGGACTTGGCGGTATGCGAGTCGGTTATGGGATTGGTAATAATAAGCTTATTGCTATGTTACATAAAATGCGTCCCCCTTTTAATATTACAACATTGAGTCTTAAAGCTGCAAATGCTAGTCTTTTTGATGAACAATTTTTATTGCAATCCCTTAGGAATAATTTCGCGGAAATGGATAGATATAAATGCTTTGCAAACCAATATTCTCTAGAAATTTTAGAATCTTATGCAAATTTTGTTACTTTTTTATTGCATAATAAGCTAAATTCTACTAAAATAGGGACTTTATTATTACAACGAGGTATTGTTGTGCGTGATTTGGCAAGTTATGGATTAAATGCAATACGTATTACTATTGGCACACCGCAACAAAATGAAGTTGTTATACAAAATTTAATAGATATAATAACTAATATAAGAGACTAATAAGAAAATATTAAGGAAGGTGAGTTTTGGATTTTAAAGCGATATTTACGCAGTTGCAGAATCTGATAGGCAAGTTAAACCGGAAACAACAAATTGTTATTCTTGTAACTGTCATTGTTGTTGTTGCTTTTCTGTCATACCTTATAGTATCTTCTTTGGGTGCAAAGAAAGGTGAAAGTGGAGATGGTTTTGGCATTCTTTTTTCAGCTGAAAAACCTTCAGATGCGGGCTCTGCAATAACTTATCTTAAGCAGCAAAATATTCCTTATAAGATGCTTAATGAAAATACGATTGCTGTGCCACAAGATCAAGTCTTTACATTGCGTAATGAACTTTCTGCACAAGGTATAATAAAGGGTAGGGTAGATTATGATATTTTTAATGAGAATAGCTTTGGTGTAACTCAAAGTGAATTTGATGTTAAAAAATTACGTGCAATTAAAGGACAACTTGAAAAAACTTTAATGGCACTTGCTCCTATACAAGACGCACGAGTAGAAATTGCAGAACCAAAAGATGATGTATTTGTAAAAACTCGAGCTGTGCCTAGTGCAAGTGTAGCACTCACTCTTCGTGATGGTATGAATCTTACACAAAAGCAAATCTTTGGCATTCAAAATCTTATAGCAAATTCTTTTAATGGGTTAAAGCCAGAAAATGTTATTATGGTAGATCAGTATGGCAATCCATTGAATAAACAAGATGAAGCAACAATAGAAAATGAACAAGCATTTAAAAATTTTGCATATAAAGTGCAAGCAGAACAAGAAATTGCTAACAAAATTAGACAATCTTTAAGTAGGCTTGCTGGCGGTGTAGATAGAATGACTGTAAGCGTTAATTTAGATTATGACTTTGGTAAGCAAGAAAGCACCGAAAAAGTATACAGCAAGGAATCTGCTGTTGCCAGTGAATATTCTAAAGAGATTGAACGCAAAGGGCGTGCTCCAAAAGATCCCGGTGGTGTGCCCGGAGTTATTAATAATATTGCTGAAGTTCCAGATTTAGATTCTAATAATATGGAAGAATATCGCGAAAGCCAAAAAACTACCAATTATATACCAGATGAAAAAATAACAACAATGCGCCTGCAAACACCACAATTAAAGCGTATGACAGTTGGTGTTGTTATTGATGGGACATATACTGAAGAAACAGATGAAAAAACTGGTTTCACTACAATGAAATATACTCCTAGAAGTGCAGAGGAGCTTGCACAAATTAAAAAAATTGTTGAGGCAAGCTCTGGTTATGATGAAAATCGTAAAGATATTGTCAATGTTATTGCAGGGCAATTAAACGCTATTGGTTCGGGCACACCTCCATTGACAAATTTTGAAAAAGTAGCACAAGCAGTTGAAAAATATCTTGGACCTTTTATGCCACTATTGCGTTATGTGCTTGTTGTAATTGTTCTTTTCTTCTTTTATAAAAAAGTTATTGCCCCATTTGCAGAGCGTATGCTTGAAGTCCATGAGGAAGAAGAAACAGAAAAACAACCACTTTTTGATTTTGATGATGATGATGATGCATTAAATCGTGCTAATGAAATGCGTAAAAGAGTGGAAGAGCAACTTGGAATTGGTGGTGGATTTAATGAAGATGCTGTAAAATATGATGTGTTGCTTGAAAAAATTAAAGAAGCAGTAAGAACAAAACCAGATGAAGTTGCAGGTTTATTCCAAGCACTTATTCGTGATGAAATAGAGATGAAATAATAAAAATGCAATAAAAATAAGGAGTAGTAAATGGCAATGACATTAACACCTAAACAAAGAGCACAATATGATGAACTCTCTATGTCTGAAAAAGTAGCTATTTTGCTTATTCAGGTTGGTGAAGAAATCACAAGTGAAGTATTCCATCATCTTGATATAGAATCTATTACTGAAATTAGTAAGCATATTATGCAGCTTGGAGGCACAGATAAAGCTGTGGGTGCTGCAGTTTTAGAAGAGTTTTATACAATTTTACAATCAAATCAATATATTAATTCTGGCGGTGTTGATTATGCGCGAGAATTGCTTATTAAAACGCTTGGACCAGATATTGCCAAAAGAGTTCTTGATAAGCTTGCAAAAACTATGCAATCTACCAAGAATTTTGGTTATTTGGATAAAGTAAAGCCACAGCAACTTGCAGACTTTATTGTTAATGAACACCCACAAACCATTGCACTTATTTTAGCACATATGGATTCTGGTGGTGCAGCAGAAACCTTAGGATTTTTCACTGATGAATTGCGTGCTGAAATATCCATTCGTATGGCAAACTTAGGGGATATATCCCCATCTGTTGTTAAACGCGTATCAGCAGTTTTGGAACAGCAAGTAGAATCGCTAACAAGCTACAAAGTAGAAGTTGGTGGTCCTCGTGCTGTTGCAGAAATGTTTAACCGTATGGGGCAAAAAACCGCAAAAGCAACATTAGCTCAAATTGAGCAAAGGGATGAGCAACTAGCTAATGAAATTAAAGAAATGATGTTTACTTTTGAAGATATGATTAAACTTGATAAATCTGCAATTATTGAGATTTTGAAAGTTGCTGACAAAAAAGACTTAGCATTGGCATTAAAGTCAAGTGCTGATGAATTGAAGCAAAAATTTATGAGCAATATGAGTTCTAGAGCAAGTGAGCAATTTGCTGAAGAAATTCAATTTTTAGGGGCAGTGAAAGTGCGTGATATAGAAGCTGCACAAAGAAAAATTATTGAAATAGTTCAGAATCTTTCAGAACAAGGTTTAATACAATTAGGAGAACAAGACGATGTTATCGCGTAACCATAATCTTATACAAGATGAGCAAAAAGATGAGCACTTAATTAATAAATATGAATTTAAAGCTATTATGCCACTTGAAACGCATGTAAATGCTGATGTAGATTCTACTGAAAATGTAGCTGATGAGCAAAATACAGAGCAAGCTAATACATATCGTTCTCCCACAATGCATTCTTTAGAGAAAGAATTAATAGAAAAATTATTGCATAAAAGCGATGAATTATCAGGAAATCTTGCAAAGCTTGAAATGCAATTTGAAAAAAATCAAGTCAGCATGCAAGAAACACTTGAAAAAACAAGTGATGATTCCTATAAGCGAGGTTTTGAAGAGGGTAAAAATGAGGCAAAACAAGCTATGGAAGCAGAAATTAATCAAGAACGAGAAAAAATTGTGCAATCACTTATTACCCTAGAAAATACATTAAAGCAATCGCAAGTGCATCTTGAAGCATTAGAAAAAGAATTGAGCTCTATTGCTATTGATATGGCAAAAGAAGTTATTGTAAAAGAGATTGAAGAAAATTCTCAAAGAGTAGCATTGGAACTTACAAGATCATTATTATCAAATATTATGGAAGCAACACAAGTTGGCATCAAAGTAAATCCTATTGATTATGTGTTTTTGAAAGAAAACCTAAAAAATAGAGAGAAAATACAGATTGAAGCTGATAATGCTATCTCTCGTGGTGGTGTTGTTATTTCTTCCAATCTTGGAAATCTTGATGGCAATGTAATGTCTCGTTATAAAATGTTAAAGCAATCAGTATTGGATAATCTAAAAGATTAGAAGTTAAGAAAGCATGAAAGGGATAAGTTATGGCTGTGCTATTTCCTGCAATTGATTTGTTAAATACAAAGGCTGTGCGTTTAACAAAGGGAGAAAAGCAAAGTGCAAAAGAGTATGGTTGTGCATTTGAGTTTGCAAAATATTTTGAGGAATGTGGTGCAACATGGTTGCATATAGTTGATCTTGATGGTGCATTTGAGGGAAGTCCAAAAAATCTTAGGATAATTGAAGATATTGTCAAAAAAACAAAATTACAAATACAAGTTGGTGGAGGTATCCGCACAGAAGAGACTATACAAAGTTATATAGATATTGGTGTATCTCGAGTAATACTTGGTTCTGCTGCTTTGTATAATACAGAATGGGCAATCATTATGGCTGAAAAGTATCCTATTGCTATAAGTATAGATGCCAATAATGGGCAAATAGCTACACATGGTTGGGCAAATATCAGTCAAATGAAAGCAAATGAATTTGCAAGCCAATTGAAAGGAACTTGTGTGCAAGCCATAATTTGCACTGATATCCAACAAGATGGTATGCTTTCTGGTATAAATTTTGCTTTTACTGAAGAAATTGCAGAATCTAGTGGTATTTTTACTATTGCAAGTGGCGGTTTTTCTGGACAGCAAGATTTAGATAAGTTACATAATTACCCTAAAATTTCTGGTATTATTATAGGAAAAGCGTTTTATGAAGGTAAGGTTGATCTTAAAAATATAAAATTTTAGCCTTAGTTATTAAAAGTGTGTTATAATATACATAACAAAATAGAGTTTAATTATTTATAAGGAGCAAACGTTGAAATTGCTTGTGGTTGATGATAGTTCTACAATGAGAAGGATTATTAAGAATACTCTTCAGAGATTAGGCTATGAAGATATTTTAGAGGCTGAACATGGCGTAGAGGCATGGAATCAAATGACTACGGTAGAAGGTATTAATGTTTTGATTACTGACTGGAATATGCCTGAAATGAATGGTTTAGAGCTTGTAAAAAAAGTGCGTGCTGAAGATAAATATAAAGATATTCCAATTATTATGGTAACTACTGAAGGTGGAAAGTCAGAGGTTATTACTGCCCTAAAAGCTGGTGTTAATAACTATATTGTAAAACCTTTTACACCACAGGTTTTAAAAGAAAAGTTAGAAGTTGTATTAGGTATTAACGAATAACCTTATATCACATCTACTATCTTAATGATTCGCTATACTAGGAGTTTGTATTAAGTTTATGCGGATTTTGTATAATATTTTTAATAAATATTATACATGATATACTAAGCACGATTCTTATCTAGAATAGATAAGAATAATTAGCACCTAAGAATACTTGAAATCCAATAATATTTTCTGTTGCTTTTGAATGTGTTACAACACTTTTTGTTGCAAATTCAAATTGATGGTGCTTTGCTACAAGTGTGCGGATACCAAGATTTAGTCCAATAGTGATACCGCTGAAATTTGGAATCTTTGTATTTTGAATTGTCAATGCACTACCACCGGGATAAAATGTAGTCATATATCCAGTGCCTATACCAACATAAAAACCAATTTTTTGTGTATCTGTGCTAGCAAAATCGTGCAAAAAATCCATATTAATATCTCCAACTGCGGTAATACCAGCAACTTTTAAGTCGCCAAAAGCATAGCTTGGTGCCCCAAAAACACCGCCAATACTTAGATAGTAACGCATGCCATTTTCTTTATCAAAATAGCGTTGCCCGCCAATACGTAAATTAAGCCCAAAACCAGCATTAAGCTGCATTGTTTCTTTTGTTGGGGCTGCACCTTGCCCCGCATTACCACCAATAGTTAATCCTGTATTTGTAAGTGCACCTAAAGAGCCACCTACATCAATACCAAGAAAAAACCCATTACCCTTGCTGTCTGCCCATAATGCAGTTGCACAGATGCAGTTTGCTATAATTGCACTGACTATATATTTTTTCATACATTTCCTTAATAACACAAGTCTGTGTGAAGTATTTTCTAAGTATCGTCTTTTTTTGTAGTTTTTTGATAGCAGTAATTATTTTAGGATTAAATTATTGTATTTTTATGATAGCTTTATGGTATTTTTGATTGATGATAAATTCTTGATAATGTGTATATTGCTCTATTAAAACTATAATAATATTTTTTAATTAATTAAATAAATTAGATTTGCATTGCAGTAAGTTAATGTAATAACATGGAAAATATGTTTATGGTATATGGCGTGTATGGGTATTGTAATTTTAGATTTTTGATTAATTGAGAATTGGAGTAGGTGGCGGGTAAGAATATATAATACTTGATTATTATTTAATAAATTATTATATTGTAAAATGTGGAATGTAGCATCCACAAAAAGATTAATTTATATGAATAAGGCTAACTCATAAAGCTATATTTTTAATTTACTTTGAAAACTATTGCTTATTATGTAGATTTATTCATTTTTAGAATAAATATTTTAAAAGCTAAGCAATAGAATAAATACCAAAGATATTGAATTTCCCATATATAGTATAAGTGTGATTTTATGTATTTTATTGTGTTTTTAAACAAGATAAAATAACCTTTATTTTTAAAATGAGTATTTTATATGTATATATTACATTAGTATAGCATGAGAGTGGTATCAAATATTGCTGAAGCATTAGTTTGTTAGATAAAAGATAAAAAACATAGCATAATATTTATATAACGATAAGTATCAGGTATATTCTGTTTTAACACTTGTAAATATAGCATAAAATGGGTAGATAGTAGATAGAGAATAGAGAATGAATATGAAATAAATTTTATAATATAGATTATATAGTATTTTGGGGTGGTAGGTTTTCTACTCAAAAAAGAACTTCATTTCCTTTGTCTATTGCACCATGCGATATTTTGGAGTGGTAGATTTTTTACTCAAAAAGAACTAAAGGCTCAAATATTATTAATCTTTGGTATTTGAAAATCTCATATTTATATTATACACGTGCGACACGCAGTGCGTTTAAAAGTGCTAAAAGTGCGACACCAACATCTCCAAATACAGCAAGCCACATATTTGCTATACCTATAACACCAAGCACTACAAGGAAGAGCTTTGTGCCAAGTGCAAATACTATATTTTGCCAAGTAATATTTTGAATTTTACGTGCGATTTGGATAGCATGCACAATGCCCATAGGTGAAGGGTTTGTTAAGATAATATCTGCACTTTCTTTACTTAAGTCATTATGAGAATCTTTTGTGCCAATACTTATGCCAATATCTGCGGTTTTTAATACGACACAATCATTAATGCCATCGCCAACAAATGCAGTGATAGCATGTTTGGCATTTTGTAAATTGGTTGCTTGTTTGCTAGTATCTGTTATAGATTCTTGCATGATTGCTTGTAATTGTTCTGCTTTCTGTGTGGGTAGTAGCTTTGCGTAATAGCGTTGGATTCCAAGCTCTTTTGCAATATATGCGACACTTTGCGTATTATCCCCACTCAAAATTGCAAGTGGAGTAACGCCAAGCTTGCGTAAATTTTCCATACATAATTTACTTTCATCTTTAAGTATATCTCCAAAAGTTATATAGCCTAGATAGATTCCATTTTTTGCAACATGCACAATGCTTACTCCTCCATCTATTTGTGGATTATGTGTGTGGAATGGCGTCATATCAATATGGTATGCCTGCATTAAATATTCATTGCCAACTAAGATTTTATCACCACAACATTCAGCATAGACGCCTTGCCCGCTTATCTCTTGAAATGCTTGTATTTGGCATGTATGCGTATCATCTGTCGCTTGCATAATAGCACGTGCTATTGGGTGGTTTGAGAATCTTTGTGCACGTCTTGCTATTGCCAATAAATTTTGTGGGCTATCATTTGTTAAGGGTATGGCAGATTGCATTTGGAATACTCCTTGTGTTAATGTGCCTGTTTTATCAAATACAATATTTTGCAGTTTTGAAAGATTAGTAAAATGTTCCGCACCTTTGATTAAAATGCCCTTACTGCTTGCAATCCCCAATGCACCAAAATATCCAAGAGGCACAGAGAGCACAAGGGCACAAGGGCAACTTACCATAAGCACAACAAGCCCACGATAAATCCATTCATGCCATGCACCATCAAAAAGCGGTGGGATACATGCTATGCCTAGTGCGATAAAAAACATAATGGGTGTATAAACTTGAGCAAAACGTGTAATAATTTTTTCACTTTTTGCTTTTGTGTTACTTGCATCCTCCACCATAGCTTTTATTTTAGCAATTTGAGAATCACCAAATACTTTATTTACACATATAGTTAAAACACTTTCCATATTGATTGCCCCTGCCAATACTTGATCGTTCTCTTGCACATAAATGGGCTTACTCTCACCACTTAGAGATTGCATATCAAGTGTGCTTTTACCATGTAGGATAATACCATCTGTTGGGATTTTTTCACCTACCTTTACAAGGATTGTATCATTAACTTGCAAGAGCTCAGGGTGTATATCCCGCCATACTATATCCTTAGAATCTTTGGTGTGTTTTTGCACGTGGGCAATCTCTGGTGTAATATCAAGTAGGGCGTAAAGAGATTTTTTTGATTTTTTAAGAGCAAGTGATTCTAAAAATTCACCAATACGAAAGAAAATCATAACAGCGACAGCTTCACTCATATCACCAATGCAAAATGCTGCTATAGTAGCAACAAACATGAGTGTATGTTCATCAAAAAACACTTTGTTGCGTGTATTACGCCATACTGCTTTAAAAATAGGCATACCAGCAGCAATATAGATAAGCAGCAATATGGCATATACAATACGTTGAAATGGTGTGGTATCTAATAAAAATAATAGAGAATCTTGTTGTTTTATTGTATATTGTTGGTAATCTGGTGCAAAAAAAGTATTGATAGCATGCACAAAAGAGCTAGAATCTAAAGGCGTATAATACAAACAAAACATACATATAAAAAAACCAAAAAGAAGTATGCAAAGTATTGATAACTCTTTTTTATAGGAGATTGCATTATGTATGTTTTCATGCATACCACGCATAATAATAGATGGTTCAATTTCAGCGATTTTAGCTTTTATTGCAGGAATATCATTTGTTTGCACATATAGAGTGTTTGTGCTAAAATTAATTGTAGCTTGTTGCACATTGGGAAGTGCTTGTATAGCATTTTCAAGTTTTTTTGCACATGAATTGCAAGAAAGATTATCTAAAATAAATTTTTGCATATCGAACTCACTTTATTATTGTAATATCTAATAGCAGTATAGCATAATATAATAAATATACCTATAGGGGTATATGTATATTTATAAAATAAATAAAGTTAAGCTTTAAAAGCTAGCAAAAAAGCTTTTAATATAATAGCTATATAATGGCTTATAATATATAACTATTGTAAGCAATAAAAAGATAATAAATTACTACTATGTATCCACAACATTATAAAATAGATTCTATTGCTTTTAGCTATGAAGTTTTATATAAAATCATATTTGACATCATAAACGCAAACTTTAAAATCTTATGAATAACTCTAGATTCAAAAGTTAAAGTTTTATAAAGAAAAGCCCGTATAACTATTTATAACTATAAAGCCAAAAGACTACAATATTGCGTAAGATAAAATTTTTCAAATACTTTTATAAAATAGAATACAAACACACCGCTTAAGCTATTTATCAATAGCTGTTAAGGAAATAAAATTTAGTTAAGCGTGTTGCCTTTGTAGTATTGCAAAATATGCCATAATAAAAGCAATATAATTATATTAGCGTAATGAGATTAAAGCATTATCAAGTAATGCAGCATATTATACAAGTATATATAAAGTATTGCTGTAGTAATAGCAATATATAAAAGAAAAGCATAGCTATTGTTATTTTAGATTCTGTGGAGAAGAAAAAGGATATGCAAAACAATTATAATATTTGTAGGATATTGCTATGAGATTCTATAATTTTTATTGCTTAAAAATGTTTTATAAAAAGTAGGCTTATAAGGATTTTTGCTCTTATTGGGTATTGCGGCAAAATAAAAGTAAATAAGACTATATCCATAGGCTTTAGATTATAGGTAGTAAAGATATAAAATTAGAGTGGCTTAAAGGATATAAAAATCAATCTTATAAAAGACTATGAAAAAGTAGGGTTAGTATAAAGAATACTTTGTTGATGCTAGATTATGGGGTTTTTAATGAAATGGTGCATCATTATTTTAGAATACCTTTTCATATGTGCATGTTTTATTATTGGTGGTATTTGCAGTAGAAAGTAGCCTTAGCCTATTTATCAAGTTTAATGTGAAATCAAATTGAAAACTTTAGAAAAAAGATTTGACACACTAAATTGTTTGAAGCAAACTAAAGATAAAGTATGGATAATGCAGTAATGTTGCACTAATGACTGCTATGCCAATTTTTTTTAAATTCAAACTTCATGTTATATTTTTATCAAAATAACATTATATTAATGAATATTCGTTTGTATTATATTTACTTGAATATTTATTTGAGTAATAAATTTATCATAGATTACTATTGCATAAAATATAAATATTGCTTATAATCTAAACTATAAGAAAAACAATAACATAATGAAATTATTTTCATCTCTCCACTAAAGATATATATATTACTATATTATCACTTATATTTTCTTGAATTTTTATTGTATATTTTTGTGCTTATCAAATACTTTAAACTTGATAAACTCTGCAATTTTCATATTATATTGTTCTGCCATTTCTCTTAACCTTTGACTTTCTGCTAGCATGCAGTAAAAATTATGTCTCTCTGTGCTTTTTCTCTTTTGTTTTTGTGGGTGCTCCTATTCTATTTTTATATTGTTTTGGCTTTGAATTTCCACCCTCTGCATTGTCAATAAAGGTTTGTATATCGTGTGTTTTTTATATTTCATCTACACTGATAAATTCTACACTTTTGAATGTGTTTTGCTTTTTTCATTAAAATCTTTAATACTTATGTGCTTCCTTTCTTATTTGAATACTTTGCTATGTTTTCCTACATGCAATGCTATTAGCTCTAAGACTTCTTTGTCATACTTATAAATTAAAACTAAATCAGGTTTTATATGGCAATCTCTAGCACCTGCTAAATCCCATCCTAAAGCATAGTCTTTATATTTTGGTGCTAAAGTTTCATTATTACAAAGTCTTTCTAAAACTTCCATAGTATGCTTTAAATCTTGCGGATTTAGTTTTTTGCTTCCTTGGTAAATCTTTTTGTTAAGTGAAGTTTATACATACTAAATTATGCCTTCACTTTCAAATGCTTCTTTGACATTATTGTAAGTTTTAAGAGTGCCATTTTTTCTTTGCATTTCTATTTCTTGCATATCTTGCAATATTTGTTTTTCAAATTCTTTTGTATAGCCATTCTCTGTATATTCCAACTCACTTTCTATTCCTTGCCTGCTCTTACATATTTCAACATTTGCATGTATTTCATTTGCTAAATCTTTGAAATTCTTTACAAATTTCTCTTTTACATTTGTAATTATTAAAGCCATGTTGTTTCCTTTCTACATGTTACTAACTTATTTGCTCTTGCATACTCATTGCGTTAATTTCATATAATAATTCATCATAGAATTTAATAAAATCATTATATGCTTTGTCATTTTCATTGCAATATTCTGTAATGCCTAAACCTGTTGCATTTTTGTATGCCTCTCTTTCATAGATAACATTGCTCATAAGTTTGAGATTATTTAAATTTTTCTCACTCATGCAAGCTCGTAAGTCTTTAACTTTATTAATCAAAAAATGGATTTGGGCTTACCTTGTTGATTAATATAAGTGTTTTTACTTGTGGATTCATATTAAATCCTTAAAGTTTAATTTAATAGATACAATTGTTTATATGATAGCATATTTATATATTATATCTATCAACAAACATTGAAACAATGTTAAGTTATTGCTAGTTTATCAATTTTCAAACAAGAAAAAGATTTAGAACAACAGCAATATTATAGTGATTTTATTGAATGGTATATTGTTGATAGAAACATAAGAAATATAGAATATATGCGTAAATCATTGCATGAAAAATATAAAAATAATACTTTACATGATTATTTAGAAAAATATGATAATACAGCTTTAGTAGATTATAAAGTGTATTTGCGATTGTTGGAGAGAGAAAAAGAGAAACAAAAGACAAATACACAAGAAAATATCCTTAACAAAAAAGGACTTGAGCGATAAAAATTATTTAATTTGCCATTGCTTCTTTGATTTCTTTTAAGTCATGTTTAACCAATTCATAGTTACTATCTTGTTCGTTTATATTTAGTTTAATGACAAAGGGATAAAAAACTTCATTTAACCATTTTGCAAGTGCTTTTTTCTCATTGAATTTTGCTGGATTAAAGGAATAACGATATTTAGCTGAATATTGTTTGCTATATGTGTTTTTATACTCATCAGCAGCTTTCCAAATAGTTTTAAACATACAAGTATCTACAAAACCGTATTTTCCATCAAAATACCCTAAACTTATTTCACCATTTAAAACTCTTTCTCTATCACGCTTTTCCCATTCTATATTTCTGTATGGCTCTATCATATAATTAAAATCTATGACATAAGAATCAATCATATGCCCCCATTCTGCTTTACTATATTCACCTTTTGCAATATTTGCATAATATATTGCTTGCTTTAGCATTTTCTTTTTGTCCTCTGGTATATCATTTGCTAATTCTGCAATAACATTATTATCATAAGTGATAACTACTTGATTCT